>CAYJJB010000024.1:0-27318 GCA_964370405.1 uncultured Eubacteriales bacterium
AAACTTTTTTACCTTTTTCCCTACCTTTCTACCTTTTATACCATATGTCGTGTTTGCTTTATTCATATTCTACCACACTCTTTCTATTTTAGAAATTTAAGCATATTTTATTTAACTTTTATTTCCACTAATAAACATATATGAGCTTTGTTAATAATAGTTTTATTATATAAAGGAGTGTGATAGGTTTATATGTTTATGAAAAACAAACTGCATTTTGTATGGAGAATACTTATTGTTATATTAATCAATATTATAATAATTGGTTTAGTTTCTTTTTATTCGCATGTTTTTGCATATTCCCAAATTGGGTCACAAGGACAAGAGGTTACCGATATTCAGACAAAACTTATTGAGCTTGGTTTTTTGTCTGATGAGGCCGATGGCATTTTTGGACCCAATACTCGCTCTGCCTTAATCGAGTACCAAAAATCTCAGGGACTTTCTGCAGATGGCATTGCGGGCGACGCCACACTTTCGGCACTTGGAATATCAGCGAACTCTTCAGGTCAAAGTGGAAGTACTGTACCAGATGAGGGATATGGTGCATTTACAAAATCAGAGGTTGAGCTTTTGGCAAAAATTATATCCGCTGAGGCAAGAGGCGAACCTTACGACGGACAAGTTGCAGTGGGTGCAGTTATTATGAACAGAATTCACCACCCAAGTTTCCCAAATACAATGTCCGGTGTTATTTATCAGCCTCAAGCATTTTCTTGTTTATACGACGGCGGAATAGATGCAGCTGTTGCCGACTCTGCCTATACGGCTGCAAGAGAAGCAATAAATGGTTCTGACCCATCAGGCGGTGCTGTATATTATTATAATCCTGACAAAGCCACAAGCGAATGGATTTTTTCACGACCTGTTATAACCGTAATAGGCGCACACAGATTTTGCTCTTAAAATAAAAAACTAGCTGTGACTCTTTTAAAACGGTCACAGCTAGTTTATTATTTGTGGTGAACTGCATAAAGCGTAGGAACTACTATCATAGTTAATAAAGTTGAAAACAGCAGTCCAAATAAAAGTACGGACGCCATAGGCGATGTCATTGAGTCACCAGACATAATTAGTGGCACAAGACCTATACATGTTGTAATGCTTGCAAGCATTATAGGTCTAAACCTGTCTGACATGGCAAGTTTGCAAGAATCTGTTAAGCTTTGCCCTGAAAGTTTATAGCTGTCTGTTGCTTCAATTAGTAATATACTATTATTTACAACTATACCAAATAGGGTTACAAGCCCAAGTAATGCCATAGCCTGAATATCCATATTAAATATGAAGAGTCCAAAGCCGCAACCTATAAAACTTAGTGGTATGCTTGTGAGTATTATAAAGGGTTTTCTTAAATTGTTAAACTGGAACATCAGTATAATATAGATAACCACTACTGCAAAAAGTGCACTTATGCCCAAAGCGACAACCAAATCAAGCATATTACTTACTTCCCCAATGCTTGTAATTGTTATGCCCTCTAAGTCCATTTTTGATATATAATTTTCATTTAATTCGCTTTCTATTATATAGGAGTTAAATCCGGGTAGAACTGCGCTTAAAACATATACCTGATTTTCTCCATTATAATGGTTTATAAGAGGCACCGATTCCACAGTATTTATATCTGCTATCTCAGACAGTTTTGTAGGCATTTGAGTAGTGCTTGATATTATTGTAAGCTCTTCTAAATCTTCTTCTGTTTCAATATCTGTTTTTACTACTATATCTAAGCTTGCATCATTTTCTTTATAAACACCTGCATTTGTACCCATAATGGCTGTATTTATTTGTGATAAAACATCATAATTTAGAAATCCTATAGTTTGCAGTTTTTCTTTATCTATATCAACACTATACTCATTTTGTTTTGAAACTGATGTATCTCGAACTCTATCTGTTCCTTCAATTTCCTCTAATGCTGTTTGTAAATCTTCGGCAACTTCTTCCACCTTTTGTAAATCTTCACCAGATACTGACAAAGATATTGTTTCTTGTGTAGGAACGGAATACTCTAAACCTTTTACAGTAAGCGTTGCGCCGTCAATATTTTCATCCATTAATGTTTGAATATCTCTTATAACGGTTTCTATTGAACCAATTTCACCTAACACGTCTTCATCTAACTGCAACATATACTGCGCCACATTTTCTGACTGCGCTGTGGTAGGGACCGTTAAAAAGAAACTTGGCAAGCCTTTTCCTACGGCATAGCTGTAATTTTCCACTACGTCTTCGTCACCTAGAAGTTCATTTACCTGTTCGCATATTTCAGTGGTATTACTAAGCGACACAACATCTGCATCTATATTCATATATATAACAGGTTTATCTGCAATTGGAAAAAACTGAAGTCCAAGCCCAAGTGCTAACAGTGCGGCAACTCCCAAACTTAGAAACGAAACAAACACTGTCGCAATCTTGTGTTTTAGGCTGACGCCTAACAGTTTTTTAAATATTTTTTTAACTATGCTTTCTTTTTCTATTCTTTTTTCATTTTCAGGTTTGAAAAACCAAAAAGCAAGCACCGGTATTACTGTCATTGCAATTATATAACTTGCAACTAGCGTAGTTATAACCACTGTAGGTATAGTGCCTGCAACTTTTCCAACAGCACCCGGTATAAAGTAAATAATTGAAAAAGTTACTATTGTAGTGAGCGTTGATGTTAGTATTGGCACCGCTGTAGTTTTGAGCGCCTTTACTATGGCATCGCTTTTCTCCATTTGCTTATTTATATTTTGCTGTATTGCTTCACTCACAACTATTGCATTATCAACCAAAATACCAAGCGATACTATGAGCGCTGATATTGATATAAAGTGAAAGTCAACTCCAGTTAAATACATCACAATAAACGCCGATAATATGCTAAGTGGCAATGCAACTGACACTACTATCGCATTTCTTAAATGCACACCTATCATAACAACCACCACAATAAGTGCAACACTTGCTATAAGATTTAATGTAAAATCGTTTATTGAGTTCGCTATTGTTTCTGGCGCATACATAACTTCGTGGAAAATAAGGTCTGATGGCAAATTTTCTTTTTCTTCGTCTATTACTTCTCTTAGCTTATCTCCAACAGCTACCGCATTTTGTCCCTCTTCAATTTTTCCTGTTAGCATTACCGCCCTAAGCCCATCTTGGCTATAATAAAAGTCTTCACTACTTTGTACGGATATATTGGCTATATCTTTTAGTCGTATTACAGACATTGTTTGTGGGTCTGATGCTATTATTAAGTCTTCAATTTCATCTATCGAGTTAAATGTTCCATTAGCTACTACGTTTATATTTTCATTTTCATATTTTAAAACACCTGAGGGAATTGACAGATTTTGCGCATTTAAAATAGCTATAATATTTTGTGTATTTATGTTGTACTCTGATATTTTCTCAGCCTCTAACTCTATTATAAGTTCTTTTTCTTGCTCTCCATCTACAGTTACACTCTCTATGCCCTCTACATTTTCAATTTGCACTTTAACATCTTTAGAAAATTCCACAAGCTCTTCATTGCTATAATTTTCGCCCGATAAACTTATTATGAACTGATTATCGCTTACTACATCTGTTTCCACAACGCTTTCCCCAGAAAGCTCTGGCAGATGTTGACCTGCATCTTCTACCGCTTGTCTAAGTTTTTGTTCAACATCTTCTATAACTATATGAAGTTCATACATTACAATTATTGCACTTACACTGTTCATGCTCTTACTTGTAAAGTAATCTATGCCTGAAAGTTTTTTAAGCTCGTTTTCTATTACGTTTGTAACCTCAGTTTCAACTTCTTTTGCACTGGCACCCGGATAAATTGTTGTTATAACCGCTGCCGCAACACTGGTATCTGGGTTTTCTTCTTTTGGAATAATTATATAACTAAAAACACCTGCTACCGCAACAGCAAAAGCTATCAGTATAACTATTGCCCTTTTATGAAGTATTGCCCTTATGAGCCTTTCCATTTTTTACTCCTTTTAAAACACTATTTTACCTTCATTTCTCTTTTCTTTCCTGTAAATTCATCAATTTCTACTTTTATCATTTCCACAATTGATAAAAGTCTTGCATTAAATTCAAAATCTTTTTTCGCAATGTGTTTCATTATGACTTTCATTGCTTCAATTTTCTCATCGTCACTTTCTATTATATAGGCTTTTCCATGTCCTACAATTGAGGCAAAATAAAATGAGTACTGGCATGGCAGTTTGCCCTCTTCTATTTGATGTTTATAATCAATTTCAATGCTCACATTATTATTTTTTTCTAAAACTTCAAGTTTTTTGCCTTTTTTTGCGCAGTGCATATATAGACACAACTTATCATTTTCATAAGTATAACCGTAATTCATTGGTATTACATAAGGTTTGTCGCCATCCACCATGGCAAGTGCCATAACATTGTTTTCATCAATTATTGATAGTTTCTCTTTTATATCTGTTATCTCTCTATCTTTTCTTATCATTTTAAACACTCCATTTTCTACACTTTATATATTTTTTTGTAATAAATATAACAAATTTGTAATCATTAACTGGTAATTTTTTCTTTAACACAGGTCAAATTTGTCATTATCTTAATTATATAACTTTTTTATAATAGACGCAATAGAAAATAATGCGTACTACATTTTTTCAAATACTAAATATAGCGCAAATCACAAAAACTTTCATAAAAATTTTATTATTCTTATTAGGAAAAATAAAATTTTTATATTATGTATACTATATTATGAAAACTACAAAATGTGATTTAAAGTGAGTTAAGACTTCTTTTCTCCGCAAAAAACACAATTTAAAGTTCAATGTTTTTGTCAGATAACAGTTTAAAACGTAAACTATATCTGCAAATTAATTCAGAGTACGAGAGGTTTTTCCTAATTTCCATTTGAAGGGGCTGCGACATTTGTCGCAGCCCCTTCATCCATTTACAAATTAAATTATATTTAGTTTTTTAATTTACGGTCAACCTACAATTAGCGCATATTCCTCTTCAAGCTTATCTAGGTCTTCACTTCTTACAGTTATTAAGTACTCTCCATTTAATACTGCAACCGCTCTGCCTTCATTTTCAAGCGATGTAAAAAACTCCAGTTTATCACTTGTTCCATCATGATATACAAAATTCACACTTATTATAGGTGTCTCGCCATATTCCAGTTCTTCATCATTTAAGACTGGAACGCTTATAAGCTCTAGGTAAAACGCTGTAAAATTATCATATAAAATTTCTTCGCCATTTACTTTTGCCGAGTATTGATATGCTGTTTGTTCATCTGTAGAGGCACTCTCTACTTCTGTTCTATCAATTTTCACATCTGCAACTTTGCCATTTATATCAATATAAAGCTCCAAAACATCTGAAACTGCTGGCAAAAACACATAATCGCTTCTAAGAGATAAATAGTCCTTGTCATTCCATGTACCAACAACAGTATCAGGCACTGTGTAAATTACCGTTTTGTCATCATCGGCATACATATAATATGAGCCATCTTCATTTTCTTTGCTTAAATTTATAGAGTGAGTTTCACCATTTAAAATAAATTCTAGTCTTTGATAAACATCTCTTAAACCATACTCCAAAAGCTCTTCCTCTGTCGGATTATATTTTTCAACTGCACTTGCAGAAATATTTGACAATGAACTAGCAATATTCTCCATTTCAGTAGCGTTTGCTTGCACTGAGCCATGCGAGTCAATTAAATATGTTCCTGCATCATTATCATAAACTATATTAATCACTTCTTCATAATAAGAACCGCTTAGCGACATTTCTTCAAGCTGGCTATAAGTACTACCATCTTCATTCTCTAAATCTTCAATTACCAAATGATACGGATCGCCCGATGCTTCAATAGGGTTTAAAAATGCTGTATTCATGTCACAAATATACACTTGTTCATTATATAGCACATACATGCCATCTGTATCTGCCGCCTCATCTCCAAGATAAAGCGTGTGGCTTGTTCCATCTTTTAAGTTGACCGAAATTGTAGCACGTGGTTCACTTAAACCATATGGCTCAAGGTCTTCAAGCTCTCCAAGAACTCTGTTTGCAACAAGGTTACTTGCCCTTTCAACTGCACTTTCAAGCATAATTTCATTATGCGCAAAATCTTCATAATCTTTTACCGTGTAATTATAAAGCAAGCTGCCGTCGTCTGCCGTTTCTTCGTCCTGACTTACAAGTATTTCAAACTGCCCATACTCATTTTCAAAACCAACACTTTCTAAAAGAGAAATATCCATAATCAGTATATCAGTAGTAACATTTTCCTCATAAGTACCAGAGTCATAAACAGGGTCATCTTCATTGCTTTCTGGAATTAACAAAATAAAATAAAGTCCGCCACCCATCAAGACAAGCAGTGCAAGGCATATGCCTATATATTTTTTCGTATTACTCATTTTTCCTCCAATTACAAGTGACGTCGCCTAATAAACACTACCAGACCCACTGTTAGTATTGCAAGTGGTAGACCAACTGTAAATACGCCTATGCCTAAAATATTTACTATGTTTGTTGTTGCAACAATATCAATTACATTTGTTTGTACTGGCATGGTGCTAATTGATAGCATTTCATCATCAGTTGCGGTAAGATTTTCAAACAAATCAGTTAGTACCAAGGGATTTGCAAAAGTTGACGTACCTAAAAAGTCAGGGAAAAAATATTCAGAACTTCCAAGTACCACAACATTTGAATTAGAAACAGCACCTGTCGCATCAACATTTGTCCTTTGTGACAAAGTGGCAAGCGTTATTGTTGAAGTATCAGGACTTTCAGCCACTGTGTTATCTGTTGTTATATAAGAAGTGTCTGATGATTGTAACAAGGCAGATGTAACTATATCTCCATTTTCTTCAAAAACAAGTTCTAAAGGAGATGCATATGGAACTATTAAGTATGGATAGTAGCCATCTAAGATATCTTCATTTGCATAGGCATATAGATAACTTGCATCATTTATAATCATGTTACCTGTATCACTTTCAAGCACAACACCATCTGCAACTTTCACTCCCCATTCTTCTAAAAAGGCATCAAGGTTTGGAAGCTCTGTTTGAGTTGGGTGTGTGGTAACAAATAAAGACTTAGGATCATCTGATGTTGAGCTATTTAAAAACTCTCTTATTTTATCAAGCTCAGCCGCAGTATAATCAGTTGACGGTGTAGAAATCATTAAAATATTTGTGCCCTCAGGTATCTCTTCTTGAAGCATATTAAACTCTTGCACTTCAAATGAGTTGCTTTTCATCAAGGTATCAAAACTTTCTCTTACACTTGAATTTAGCATTTCGCTGTGGCCTGTTGCTACAGAAATTGTAGGTACAGTTTCAAGGTTTGTAAGGTGCAACGCATTTGCAAGTGCACCGTCAACTAAGCTGTACTGGCTAATTGAGCCATCAGTTTGACTTTGCTCTATCAAAAACAAATCGCTGTACTGAAGCACTTTATATCTCTTCTCTGTTTCAACAACCACTGTACCTACCGTTATACTCTCGTTTGGGTAAGAGCTAATAAACATAGGGTCAAGGTCTGGGTCTATATAAGAAACTTTAATATTTTCATTGCTCTCTTCAAGCCTGTCTGCAATGTTTGCAACTTGACTATAGCTTGCGCCATAGTTTGAATATATTAAATTAGCTCTCACATCTTCTTCTGAACCCACAATATAAATATTGGTTTCTTCTGCTATACTCTCTGCCACATATTCAGATGTATCAGAAAGCGAGTTAAGCCCCTGCGCCGTCATGTCAATATTCATAGACGGAAATCTATCTGTAAGCGCAGAAAGCATGAAATTAACAAGTATAATCACTGCTAAAAACACCACTGTAAATACAACTGATATGGAGGTGTGCTTGAATTTTGCGCTTTTAAAAAATTTTTTCTTTTCCATTTTTTCATTTCCTCCTTAACTATATCGTCTGCTTTCAAGCTTTCTTGCCGTGAAAAACATGAATATTGCCATAACACTTATAAAGTAAAACAGTGCCGAAATGCTGAATATTCCTTGGGTGAACATGGAATATTTCGATGTAAATGATAAGGCTTCAATAATAAAACCAAACGGACTGTCAACAAACGCTACAGCTATGTTTTCTACAAACATTAGTATTATTGAAATTGCAAAAGTGCCTATTGCAGCTATCACCTGACTTGATGTAAGGCTTGAAATAAATATGCCTATTGCAATCATCGCACCGCCATATAAAAGTGCTGCAACATAGTTACCTATTATAATTGGCCACGATGGCGACGAGAATAGGCTTATGATGAATGAAAAAATAATGCTTGTGAATGTGCCAATAAAATAAACAAAGAAAGCTGCAAAAAACTTTCCGCCCACAATTGAAAACACACCAACAGGTGCAGTAAGCAAGGCTTGGTCCGTTTTGTTTTTTCTGTCCTCTGACATGGAGCGCATTGTAATAATTGGTATAACCATCATTGCAAACATGTAAACAGCATTAAAAGCCGAGGGAATGTATTCGCTTGAACCAGAAAGCAGGACCGAATAGAAAAACAATCCATAAATTGCTGTAAGTGCTGCAACGCATACGTATCCTACGGGAGATGAAAAATAAGATTTAATTTCTCTTTTAAGTATAGCAAACATTATTCATTTCCCTCCTCTTCTTCGTTTTCTTCCTCATCTTCATCAGAGAAAGCGTCGTCGCCACCTGTAAGCTTGATAAATAATTCTTCAAGTGTAATGTCGGTGCTCTTCATGGAAAGTATTGGCATTTTTTTATCAGCCATACACATAAACAGCTCACGTCTTATATCTTTGTCATCCTCTGCCTCAACAGAAAATTCAAACACACCGTTTTCTTTTTCGCCAAGCGCAATAACTTCTTTTACAAATTTAACTTGTTTTATAGCTAAAATTATCTCGTCTTCCTTACCCTCTATCCTTAAAACAGTTTTGTGCTCTGTTGATAGGTCGTGCGCAAGAGTATCGGCGTTTCCGTCCGCTACAATTTTACCTTTATTAATAACAATAATTCTGTCGCATACTGCTTGAATTTCTGATAAAATGTGAGAACTTAAAATTACTGTATGACTTTGGCTTAAATTTTTTATAAGCGCTCGAATTTCAATAATTTGTTTAGGGTCAAGACCTACTGTAGGCTCGTCCAAAATTAGAACAGGCGGATTCCCCAAAAGAGCCTGCGCTATTCCAACACGTTGCCTATATCCTTTTGAAAGGTTTCCAATAAGCCTTCCCATGACATCAGAAATTTTTGTTATTTCACAAATTCCTTTTATGTGCTCCTCTTTATTTAACTTAACTTTTTTAAGTTCATAAATAAAATTTAGATATTCTTTTACTGTCATATCTGTATAAAGCGGTGGAACTTCTGGCAAATAGCCTATCATGGTTTTATATTTATTTGGGTCTTGCATTATAGTTTTCCCATCAATCGCAACTTCACCAAATCCTGCCGAAATATAGCCTGTAATAATATTCATTGTAGTAGATTTGCCAGCGCCATTTGGCCCTAAAAAGCCGACAATACTGCCCTCATTAATGCTAAAGCTGACATTATCAAGTGCAATATTATTTCCATATTCTTTTGTGAGGTTTTTTACCTCTATCATGTTCATTCCTCCATATCGTTTAAAATGCAGATTAAAGCTTATAAAACTTTATACTATTTTTGTGACGGCACTGTGAACTTTTAAAGATTTTTATATGACGGTGCATAAAAAAATGGGCTGTCACAAATGTTTTTACCATTTGTGACAGCCACATAAATTATTTTATTATCCTTCTCCCGTACCCTCTTCTATCGGTGCGAAAACCGCAAGGTCTGAGTACATTAGCTCTAAAGTAGGTGAATCTGCAATACCTGTTGCTTCTAGTCCGTTTAGAGTTTGGAAATCTATTACTGCTTGCTCTGTTGTTTGTGTAAACTCTGTTGTTTGTCCATCTGTTAAGTAGCCTAAAACCACAAGTCTTTCATTCATTGTCATTACTTCATCAGAATTATCTCCGAGTGTAAGTGTTTGATACAAAGGTTCTTGTGTTGGTGCTGGTGTCGCTTCTACTTGGGACTCTGGTTGTGTGCTTACTGCAGGGTCGTCGTTTGTGTTAGGCTGGGAGCTTACTTCGCTGCTAGTGGTTTCATCATACTCTGGCTCGTCTACTGTTTCAGGATTTAAAAGTTCTGGGTATGCCATGCCAGCAAATGTTGAAGCTGTTAAAATTAAAGTTCTGCCTGCTCTTGTAACATCATCTTCTTCAAGTATGTAAACGGTACTTGCTTTAACAGCATATAAGTCTGCGTATTGTTCTTCGCTTGTAAGTTTTTCAGCCATTTGAGAACTTGTAAAAATTATTTGCGGATTTATTAGATCTAAATCTTCTAAAGTATACTGAGAACCAGTCATGCTTGTAAAGCCATTCATAAGTCCTGCATAAGTCATTATATTGCTTAAAAGGTCATCTCCTGTTACCGCCTTGCTTTCATCTATAAGGCAAACAGCCGTTGTCACTCTGTCAGATGGCACTAGTCTTTGTATGTCGTCTAAAGTTGTAAAAATATCTTGTGCCTGTGTAAGACCTGTGGTGTATCCAGTTTCAGCACCTGCCAAAACAGAACCAACAAGTGTATACATTTGTTCAAAACTTTCTCTGTTTGTCGCTTCTGCAACTTCAATAAAAGTAATTCCTGCATCTGTAAAAGCAGTTTTTTCACTTTCTGTAAAACTGTGTGCCAAAATCAAGTCTGAACCCGCAGCAATTATGCCGTCGGTGTCGCTTCTACTAATTTTTGTCAGTGTTTCAAGCTCTGGCTGTGTGCAGTCTGCGCTTGCAATATTTAAAGATGTTTCATATTTCATTGCAATAATCATATCTGCAACAGAGTCATCAAGCACTGCAACTTTTGTAGGTTTTTGATTGATTGTTATATCGCCTGCTACAACTGGGTAATCTCCCACTTTAACAGTACCGGCATTTTGAATGTCCGTAACCTCTGTACAAGACACCAGCGCAAATGCGCAACTTAGTAGTAAAATCGTAGTTATAATATATTTCAATATTTTTTTATTATTCATGTTTTCTTTCCCTTTCCAAAGAACGTAATAAATTGTGCACCAACTATTTTACAATTAAATTTATATTACGTCAACCTCTAATCTCCTTTTAGTGTAGAAATTACACTAAAAATTCATTGAAAAAAGCATAAATTTACAATTTGTTCTTATCTTTTCCACATTTTATAATAAGAATTGCTTTGCTTTTCCATACCTATGGTGCTTGAATTTCCATGTCCTGGAAAAACTTTAACCGCTTCGTCTAATGTATCAATTAGCATAACTATAGATTTTCTTAAAGCCTGTACATCACCCGTTGGAAAGTCGTACCTACCTATGCCGTTTTCAAAAAGTGTGTCGCCTGAATATAACTTATCACCCATTTTATAACATACCGAGCCCACAGTATGACCCTGAGTTAATATTACTTCTATTTCCTCATCGTTCAGCTTAAGTTTTTCGCCATTTCTAAGGGTTTTTAAATTTATTTTTGATAAGTCATACGGCATTTTAATGCCATAAAAACCATATCCGTTTTTATTATTGTCTTTAATAATCTCCATTTCAAACTCATGTAAATATACTGGTACATCAAATGCATCAAGCGCTCCTATATGATCAAAATGCGCATGAGTTAAAAGTATAGCTTCTACTGACAAATTTTTGTCCTCTACATATTTTTTAAGCCTTTCCTTTTGTGCTCCTGGGTCAATTATAAAGCACTTGTTTCCGCTTTCTAAAATATATGAATTAACATCAATTTCACCAACTAAAATTAATTTTTCCAAAACATAACACTCCATTTCATCATTTTACATCGATTTAACTATTTTAACATATTTATTTATTTTTACAACATAATCTTTAAATTTTGATTTTTTCTTGAATTTTAGCTTAAAATACTGTATACTATTCTTAACTGATTTTATTACAGAATTTTAAAAGAATGGAGGGATAATTATAATAGATACAACTTATTTTATTATCACTGCCATAACCGTTTCCATACATTCCTTATTAAATTTCAATCTTTGTGGTAAATTTTGTGAGAGCCTAAGGTTTCATAAAAGCTCCATTTATATACTTGCACTTATAAATGGACTATGTTCTCCGTTTATTATTACTTACAACTATACTACAACAATGACGCCTTATTTCATCTGCGCTTTCGTCTTATTTCTCGGATTAATTTTGTTATTTAAAGGCAGACTAAGCGCTTTAATTGGTGTAACTGCTGGTTCGCTACTGCACTTATTTGTTTTGCGAAATATAATTATTGCTGTAGTATCAATAAACTCCCAGTCCTCTTTTCACGGTATAATAACAAATCCTGCAATATTCCCATATATAAACCTTGCAAGCTTTGCTTCACAAATTGTGACACTAACTCTATTTATACGGCTAGTTCCGGTAAAGACTTTAAATGATGTTATTGTAAATAAAGAATTTTATACATGGCTTTTAGGTTTAACTTTATTTTTTAACGCCTATATAATTTTTAATACAAATATTTTTTTAGAGGGCACATATTCATTTAATTTAGCGGTACAACAAATAGTTTTAACTATTTTCATACTAATGTTTTTCTATATAATGATGCTTTTCTTAATTAAAATTTTTAATCTAGGAATATACAAGGTTAAAACTGAAGAACTTGAACATAAAATTGACAAAGATAAATCTCTTACTAATGCAATTTTTAACTACGCAAAAATTATTATTGAAGCAAACTGCACTACAAATACAGTGCACCAGTTGTTAATAAACTCTGTGGATATTCCAACTGATACTTTGCCAAGATTTGATGATATCAGCAAATTGCATGTTGACAATCTAATACATCCTGATGATATAAATACTTTAAGTTTCTTAAGCTGTGAACAGCTGATACAAGATTTTAATAATGGATTTACTGAAAGAAGCGTGGAGTATCGAACTAAACCTATTAGCGAAAAAACTTTGCTTGGCGATTTTCAGGAAGATAATCCTGAATATTTTTGGTATGAAATGCGTGTTAATCTATATAAAAATTCAAATACAGATGACATTTTTGCCATGTTTGCATTTAATGAGATTAATGAAACAAAAAAAGCGGAACTTGAGCTAGTTCAAATGGCACAAACCGACCCACTTACAGGAGGATACAACAAAGTGGCATTTACAGCCAAAGTGAACCATTGCCTTCAAAACAACGGAAGAGGCGCAATTTTTATGTTTGACCTTGATAATTTTAAAGGCATTAATGACAACATGGGCCACTCGGCAGGCGATGATGTTTTACGTGAAGTGTACACTAAAACCCACGAACTATTCCGTTCTCAAGACATTGTAAGCCGCATAGGCGGAGATGAATTTTTAGTATTTTTATCAGGCACTACAAAACTTAATGTTATTGAAAGCAAGGCTGAGGCTATTTGCAAAAAAATCAACAAGGTTTATCATGCAAAAAATGGTGTAGATATTGAAATTTCTTGCAGCGTGGGTGCTTCTGTTTCTTCTTTACACGGAAATGATTTTGATACTTTATTTAATGCAGCAGACCTTGCGATGTATCACTCAAAAAGCATTGGCAAAAACACATTTACCATTTTCAATGAAGATTCGTCCGTCTTTAAACCACAAGAAAAAGATGCTTATATGCGACTTCGAGAAAATAATGTAAACGAAAATGAATAACTAATAAAACAGAACTGGCATAAATGAAAAAAATCATTTGTGCCAGTCTTTTTTTAACTATTTCCTACCTAAAGATAATATCTGAATTTAATATTGTAGTGCTGTACATTACTAGTACATCTTTATTTTCAAAATCCACATAATCATTTAAAAACTGTGTTTGGAAATATCTTAAATCTATTAAAGTTATATTTTTATAATTCTCTAAAAGCAGTGGTGCCAGGGCACTTGCAAAAGAATCTCTAAACATGATAAGCTCTTTGTCTGAGTTTGCGTGCTCATTTTCTATAACGGTAAGCGGTGTTGCGCCTGATAAAAACAGATTGTAGCCATCATTTGATGAAAACGCTTCTATGTCGTACACTTCATCAAATTGTGGCTTTTCTAAATTATCTACCTTTGCGGTTTGCGTGTATATGCTTTGCAAATATACAAGCTCTTCATATCCCATATCCGTTGGACTTTGTCTTTTATATGTGCCATAAAAAGGCTTAATTGTAACATTTTGATATATGGTTTCAGATTTATTAAAACCCATACCCAAAAATAGAGTATCACAAACCGAAAGAATTTTATCTTGCGACCAGTGCGCATCGGTCTTATAATAGCTATCAAGCGATAAATCGTCAAAAATATCTATATATTTTGCACCAGTCAGATTAGAAACAAAGTTTTGTGCAACCTCTTTTGCGTTAGCACTTGGCACTTTTCCATCTGCAAAATACGCCTTGTCTGGTATCACGCTTACAAAATAATTATCTGCTTTATCTTTAACATACTCTTCATATATTTCATTTGTAGTGTTTGAAAATCTTTCTACATTGTCAAGGCGCAAGTCATCTGCCTTAAACACATAATTGTGATGAGCATAAAACTCTTTTTCCTCATTAAAAACAAACGCAAGATAAAAAAGTGCCGTAATAAAAATAAGGGCAAGTACACAAAGTACTGCCCTTTTAATTTTACTCATTTACAAGAGCATCAAATGCATCTATAAAGTTTTGTGAGTCCTGTGCCATTACAACAAAAACTAAATTGTCTTTTGTAGCTACTTTCACATCATCTTCTTCAACACATACGCAAACCCATTTCATAGGGTCTACTGTATCTCCAATTTTATCTGCAATGTCTTGCGCCTCTTGCTCAGTTGCTGTACTTATAAGCATTAAAGAAAATGCCTGCGAGCTCATCATAGGCTCTCTTACCACTGCACGCTCAAATGTGTAATCTGTGCTTCCCATGTGATATTCTTCCATATCTTCAGTGACTTCCACAGCTGAAGTAGCGTCTGTTACCATTCCTTGATAATCAGTATCAGCAAACTCTGTACCAGCTACTATGTCATCAAGTATAGTTTCTAGGTCATTTTTGTCCCATGTTTTTGCTACATCTTCCTCAGATGTTTGACTTTGTGATGCTGTACCTTGTGATGACTCGTCTTGAGTATTTGAACACGCTGCAAGGCTAAAAACCAGTGCAAATACTGCAAGTAATGTAATAATTTTTTTCATTGTTTTATTGAACTCCTTAAATTTTATGATTTATTATACTATATTATTTACTCTTAATTTATTAAGATACTTTGAATTTTTCTTGAACTTGTAAAGTTTTATTAAAGATTTGAAAGTCTACTAAGCTCTTGCCTTAGTGCGGTTTCCTTTTCATTTATTTTATTAAATAAGTAAAACACTTTATCACTAAGCCCCAACTTGTAAAGGTCAACACCCCAAATATCATCTCTTTTAAGCACTTTAGAAAGTGTTTTTTCGTCTGCTTTATTTTTAAAACCTATCTCTTTTACAAGAGGCATAATTTCAGAAATTTTAGGGTCTGGCGAACAAGTATAAGGCTTGCCATTATCATCAATTTCAAGCAGATATCTAATCCATGCGGCAAAAACCAGCGGTATGTAGTCAAAATCTTTTACCAGCGTGCCCCTTTCTGCCTGTTTTTTTAGAGTTTGCCCAAAGCGTATTGGTAACTTAAGCGATGTGTCTGTTACAATTCTTTGTGGACTGTCTTTTAAAAACGGATTTACAAAGCGCTTTGTAATAACTTCTTCTAAAAAAAGCTTTGGATTTAAAATTTTTGGCGCAACCGCTACAGGCAAGCTTTCTTTTTCAAGCATTCCATTTAAAAAATTGACCAAATCCTTATCTTTCATTTCATCTGCAATATCTGTATAACCCAAAAGTACACCAAACACAGATAAGGCTGTGTGCAAAGGATTTAAACAAGTACCTACTTTCATGCTTTCAAAGGCATTTACATTTTCTCTGTCAGTAAAAATTACTCCTGCTTCATCAAGGCAAGGTCTGCCGTTTGGAAAATTATCTTCAATTACAAGATACTGCGCTTCTTCTGCATTTACAAACCCTGCTGTGTACGAATTTTTTTCTGTTATTATAATATCGAGGTCTGAAAATCCATCTTTTTTAAGCTCCTCTCTCACATCTTCGCTAGGTCTTGGAGTTATTTTGTCTATGGTGCTCCATGGAAAACTTATATTTTTATTAAAAAAGTCAAATTCCTCAGCTGAAATTTCTCCTCTGCAGTGCCACTCATTAATAAAACTTGCCACAGCATTTTTTAGCACTTTTCCATTTTCTGAACAGTTGTCCATAGATACAAATGCAAGCGGTTTTTTACAAGTTTTAATTCTATAAAGGCATAAATATGCAAGTTTACCCCAAAAACTATCTGCTTTTTCTGGCGAATTTTTCATATCATTTTCACAGGGCTTATATGCCTTTTCTGTTACGGTAAAGCTAATCATTTGCAAACTGGGTTTTGAAAAAATTTCTTTTAGTTTTTCCATATCCATATAAAAACTTTCACAAACACTTGCAATCACCTTTTTTTCTACTCTGCCGTCTGAGCACAGTGATGCTGCAATGCTTAAATTATCATATGGCAAAAAAGCCTTTTCTATAATTTCGCTGTCGTAACTTTCACAACAAATTATACCTGTTTCATCAAGCCCCTCATCCAGCAAATTTTGCATAAGTGACGCAGGATATGCCCTAAAAATATTGCCTGCGCCAAAATGCAGCCACTTTGGTTCTTTTTTTGTCTTATCACGCATTTTAACTACATCAAATTTTGGCATATTATAACCCATTGGTGGTTCTTTTAAGATATTTAAATTTAGCTTCATAATTTCACCCTCATATAAATAAATTTTTCCTTTCAAACACTTTGGCACAAACCAGTAAAAGTGCTGCGCTAAGTAATGTAAACGCTATATAATACGGCAGAGTATTGATATCTCCCGTAACAACCGAAACCGCATCTATCCTGCCAAAAGGCGATAAATTTTTAATAAAACTTAAGTTTTCATCTGCTCCGCCTAAAATGCTTAAAAATATTAAAGCAATTGGCACAGCTACCGCTAAATTAACACCCCACTTATCATGGCAAAAAACCACAGAGAAAAAGTAGGAAAGCATTGCAACCACGCACGCAAGCGCACAATTTATCGAAACTAAATTAAGATAAGCTAATACATCAATATCTTCCGCAAAACCTATCAAAACACTGCCCGATATAAAAATGCTTAAAAAGAGCACACATATAGAAAACATTAAATATAAACCTTTTATCACTACTAAATTTGCTCTTTTAATCGGTGTCATGAGTATATTTGAAATTGATGTGTCCGCCACTTGCTTTGCAATGAGCGACGTACTTTGTATTACGTAAAAAACCATGGCAAATGCCATTGCAAGCACACCAAAAAATACCGACGCCGTGTAATTTAGCACAGAACTAAACTCAGCTATATTTATCCCAAATGCTCCAAGATATGGCTCTACAAATTCAAACATTTGCGCAATTTGCGACATATCCTTTGGATCTGCTATGGAAATTATAACACCTTGATATAAATTTAGCACCAAAATGAATATTAAAAGCAATTTGTAATTCCTTTTAAATGTATCAAAAAATATAGCTTTCATTATTTATCTTCCTTATAATAATCTAAAAATATTCTCTCTAAATTTTGCTCTTTAATATCAAGCGACATTACATTTATTGTAGCAAGTTTTTTCACAAATTCGTCTGTTTTTTCTCTTTCCACATAAATTATACAGCTCAATTCATCTATGCCCTGTGTTTCAAAACCAAATTTTTTCACAGAGTCTATCTGTGTGCTTTTTACAGTATATTCCTTTTTAACTGTAGATTTTAATTTTAATATATCTGACGAATGTACTATTTTGCCGTCTTTTATTATGAGTACGTCGTCGCAAGCCTTTTCAATTTCTTCAAAAATATGGCTTGACATGAGTATGGTCTTGCCCTGTGCTTTCTCTTCCATTAAAAGTTTTATAAATTCGTTTTGCACAAGTGGGTCAAGTCCACTTGTTGGCTCGTCTAAAATCAGCACTTGAGGACTGTGCATAAAAGCAAGAACTATAGAAAGTTTTTGTTTCATTCCTTTTGAAAAAGTTTTAATGCTTCCTCTTGTATCAAGCGAAAAACGCTCTATAAGCTGTTTTGTTCTTTTTAAGTCTTTAAGTCCCCTTAATTTTTGTTGGTAACTTATAAACTCATCGCATTTAACATTTTGTAAAAAGGCAACCTCACCCGGTATATATCCAACTTCCCTTTTAATTTTTGCCGAGTCTTCAAAGCAGTCTAAACTGTTTATAAAACATGACCCCTCCTGTGCTTTTATAAATCCCATAAGCGCCCTTATTGTAGTGGTTTTTCCTGCTCCATTAGGTCCTAAATATCCTGTAATACTGCCTTCATTCAAATTAAAACTTATGTCAAAAATTCCTTTTCCGCTTTTATATTTATGAGTCAAACTTACTGCCTTTATCATAATTCCTCCTGCAAATTATATATTTGCTTCTTCTATAAGCTTAAGTGCAAGTTTTAAACTTTCCATGGCATTTTTATAATCTGTTTTTACTCTGTACTGCTCTCCCTCTCTGCATGCCTCTACAAATTCTCTTAAACACGCCAGCCCCTCATCATTATAAATTAAAAATTGCTCTGACCTGTCGCCATAACTTACAGTTAAGGACTGTGACCACTTGTATTCAATTTTACATCTTGGTGTAAATATCTCAAATCCTTTTTTTGTTGCACCCTCATTAGTGCTTAAAAAGCTTGACTGCAAATTAACCAAAAGACCATTTTTAAATTTTAAAACAGCGCTTAAACTTGGGTTTTCATCAACTATACCTTCTTCATTTTCTATATTTGAATTTAAAACCACGCTTTCGATACACTGTGAAAACAAATAGCAAAGCATGTCTACCATATGCGAAGTGTAGTCTAAAAACTTCTCTTTGGCATTCATTCCTTCTTTTTGAGTTTGCACCCAAAACGCATTTGCCATAAATGCTGGGTCTTTTTTAAGTAGCTCTTTTACTGTGTGGATGTGAACGCTGTATCTTTCATAATAATCCACCGCTGTAATTATGTTTGAAAATGTAATTTTTTCATTTACCTCCCAAGCATTTGCATTTGAAATTGCTATGGGATTTTTAAAAAACATGTGTATGCCTTTTTTGCAACAAATTCCCTCTATATAACCTTCATTACTCTGCGCACTGTCAATTACAACCGCATCAATGCGCTCTTTTAAAAACATTTTTTCTATATCTTGATACATTCTAGCTTTTGGAAGAAACACTCCTGTTTTTTCCAAAATTTCCATGTCTTTATCGTAAATAGCAACACCCACTGTTGAGTCTATTTTAGACAAATTGCGTATTTGTCTTTCACAAAACTCACCACATCCTATAAATGCTACTCTAATATTCTTTTTCTTAGGCATAATAATCCTCCTCTAACCGCATAATAAATTTATGTTATATTTATTTTATCACAATTTATTAAAATTTCAATAATATTTTAAAAGCGCCTTGAATATGAAGCCTCTAAGTGGTATGATAGGCTCAATTTAAAATAAAGGACGGTTTGAAAAATGGATAAAAACAAAGAAAAAAAACTCACTTATTTTCAGTCGGTTAGAGCTGAAATAAGAGAGCACAAAAGTTCATTTACCATGTTTACAATACTTGCAATTTTCGTAATAAGTTCACTAATAAGACAATTTTTTGCAGGTAACTATGAAAGTGTGTTTTTATGTGTGCTAACGCTGCTTCTCCTAACCATACCAGCAGCAGTACAGGTAAGCTTTAAAATTGAACTTCCGACAACACTTGAAATTATTGTACTGCTATTTATTTTTTCGGCACAGATACTTGGTGAAATAAATAACTTTTACCACATTTTCCCTATGTGGGACACCATTTTGCACACCTTAAACGGCTTCCTTGCGGCTGCAATAGGTTGCTCACTTACAAGCTTATTAAATCGCAGTGAAAAAATTGCCTTTTCACTTTCTCCACTTTTTGTTGCAATAACTGCGTTTTGTTTTTCTATGACCATAGGAGTTTTGTGGGAATTTTTTGAGTATGCGATGGACGTATTCTTTTTATACGACATGCAAAAAGACACCATAATAAACTCTGTTACCTCTGTAGTGTTTGACCCGCTTAACAGTAATAACCCAGTTACAATAGATGGGATTAATGAAGTTGTGGTAAATGGGCAGGAATGGGCATATGGTGGTTATATTGACATAGGTCTTCACGACACTATGATGGACATGATAGTAAATTTTGTGGGTGCATTCATTTTTTCAATTATTGGATTTTTCTATGCTAAAAATAGAGGCAAGGGAAACTTTGCCAATAGATTTGTCCCAAAAAGAAAAGCTAAGAAAGAAAAGGTTTAAATTTCTAAAAGAAAAGCAGAAGGCTACATTTGCCTTCTGCTTTTCTTTTACTCAAACTGAGAATTATAAAGTTTTGCGTATGACATGCCCTGCTCCATAAGCTCATCATGTGTACCTTTTTCTATTACTTCGCCCTTATCCATTAGTAAAATAAGGTCTGAATTTCTTATGGTTGAAAGCCTGTGGGCAATTACAAAACAAGTTTTACCTTTCATTAAAAGTTCCATTGCTTTGTGGATTTTTATTTCTGTTCTGGTATCAACATTAGAAGTTGCTTCGTCCAAAATAAGTATTTTTGAGTCGTTAAGCATTGCCCTTGCTATTGTTAATAATTGTTTTTGCCCTTTTGACAAATTGACACCGTCGTCATTTAGCACGCAGTCATATCCGCCTGGAAGTGTTAGGATAAAGTCGTGAATATCCACCGCTTTTGTTACGTTTATAACGTCATCAAGTGTAGTATTTTCTTTGCCGTACGCTATATTTTCAAACACAGTTCCCTCAAAAAGCCATGTGTCTTGAAGCACCATGGTGTACGCCTTTCTAAGGCTATCTCTTGTAAGATTTTGCACATTGTTTCCATCAATTAAAATTTGACCACTGTCTATGTCGTAAAAACGCATTAAAAGATTTACTATTGTCGTTTTGCCGGCACCGGTGTGACCAACTATTGCCACGTTACTGCCTGCCTTAATATCAAGACTTAAATCTTTTATTATTTCGGTATTTGGAACATAACTAAAGTAAACTTTGTCAAATTTCACATTGCCCTTAACGTTATTTAACTCTC
Source organism: uncultured Eubacteriales bacterium (assembly GCA_964370405.1). Taxonomy (GTDB): domain Bacteria; phylum Bacillota; class Clostridia; order Oscillospirales; family Acutalibacteraceae; genus SIG603. The sequence goes on from CAYJJB010000024.1 coordinate 21,285, forward strand.
TTGCCGTTTTACTGTCTGCCTTTTCTGGATCTGTGTCAAGCACTCTAAACACTCTGTCTGCCGCAGAAGCAGCTGATGCAAGCTCGCTTAATATATTGCCTATTTCGTTTATAGGTCCTGTAAATCTGCGTGAATAAAGTATAAATGATGAAACATTTCCAAGGCTTATGCTGCCAAGTATGTAAAATATTGCACCAAAAACACTTATTATTGATAGCGACACATTGTTTATAAAGTTCATTGATGGACCTATGATGCACGCCGCATAATCCGCCTTGTAAAAAGCCTCAACCGCATCATTATTCTTTTTAGAAAATTTTTCCAGCATAATATCTTCACAATTATATGCTTTTATTGTTTTTGTGCCCGATATAGTTTCCTCTATATAACCATTCATTTTTGCAAAAGATTTTGAGCGCTCACGAAACAGCGGCCTTACAACCTTGCTTCGCCTTACTGCTATAAAAATTGATACTGGAACCGTTATTAGAAATACCAAAAGCAAAGTGGGCGATATAAAAATCATGGCAATAAGCGAACCCACTACTGTGATTAAGCTTGAACAGATAAGCATAAGGTCTGAAGAAAGCGAGGCATTTATTGTATCTATATCATAAGAAATAAGGCTTATAAGCTCGCCTGCTTGAATTTTATCAAAGTAACTTACGGGAAGTTTTGATAATTTTTCAAACACATCTTTTCTCATTTTATAGACAATTCTTTGGCTGAGTCTAATCATTACTAGTGCTAAAATATAGCTTAAAATTGCAGAAACACCATACACCACAACTAGTAAAACGCAGTAGTAAATTACGCTGGCAAAATCAACATTTCCAACACCTTTAGTAATTGCATCTATTGCAAGTCCAGAGTATTCAGGCCCTAAAAGTGCTAAAATATTTGCAGAAAATGTTAAGACCAAGGCAATTACAACAAGTAATTTATTTTGAAGCACATATTTGCCAAGTCTTAAGAAAATTTTCGACTTCTTAACTTTTTTGTTTTCCGCTTTCACTCCGCCACCTCCTCTACTTGTGATTTTAGTATTTCTTTATAAATTTCACAGTTTTTCACTAAATCATCATGTTTTCCATATCCAACTACTTCGCCTTTATCAAGCACCAAAATTTTATCTGTGTGAGATATGGAGCTTATTCTTTGCGCAATTATTATTGATGTTGTGCTTTTTAAATATGTTTTTATTGCTTTTCTAAGCTTTGCATCAGTTTGATAGTCAAGTGCGCTTGAGCTATCGTCCAAAATTAAAATATCAGGTTTTGACGCTAATGCACGTGCTATTAATATACGTTGTTTTTGACCGCCGCTAAAGTTTGCGCCTTTTGAATCTAGTTTGTGTTCATACCCTACATCCAGACTTTCAATAAACTCTTTTGCCTGCGCATATTCAACAGCTTTATCAATGTCTTCTTTGCTAATATCTCTTTCAAATCTTATATTTTCATAAATGCTATCAGCCATTAAAAAGTCGTTTTGAAATACTATGCCTATGTTTTTTCTAAGCTCTGATGGTGTAAGTGATTTTATATCCACTCCATCAATTTTAATACTACCGCTTTTGGGGTCGTAAAACCTAAGCAAAAGCTGTATAATTGTTGATTTACCACTTGCAATAGAGCCTATAATACCTAAGCTTTCGCCCTTTTTAAGGCTGAAGTTTATATTACTTAGCACATTTTTTGCTACTTCTCCTTCGGTATAAGAAAAGTTGATGTCTTTAAATTCTATATAATTATCCGTGTCTTCCTTAATAAGTTCTTGAACGTTTAAGTCGCTTTCACAGTCAAACACCTCTTCAATTCTCTGTATTGATGCGCTTGCCCTTGAGTACATTATAAATATCCTTGTCATAGCAAGCAGTGCCATAGATATAATTGTAAAATAGGACATAAATGCAATAATTTTGCCTTCTTGCGATATTCCTATATTTACCGCATACGCACCAACCGCTATTACACAAACTATTCCTAAATTTAAAAGAAGCGTAACTGCAGGGTTTGTAATTGACATGACATTTCCTGCTGCTCTTTCGCTTTCTGTAACATCTAAATTTACTTTATCAAATTTGGCGGTTTCATGTTTTGTTTTTGACAAGGCTTTTACTACCCTTACACCTTGATAATTCTCTCTAACGCAGCGCACCAAAACGTCTACCTTTTTTTGCACTGTCTTATACATTGGCACACCTTTTTTTGACACAAAATACACAATGACTGTTATAAAAGGAAGCGTTGCAACCATTACTAGACACAAAAGCGGGTCTAATGTAAGTGTGGCAAAAAGCCCTCCTATAAGCAAAATTGGCGCTCTTATGCCTATTCTTTGCACCATACCTATTGTTTGGTGCACATTGTAGGTGTCTGATGTTAGTCTTGATACAAGTGATGGTATGGTAAAATTATCTGTTTGTGCGCAAGATAAGTGCTCTACCTTATTAAATAAATCATACCGCACTTTTCTTGTTACTTCCATTGCAAGTTTTGATGCCATTCTGTTTGCCACAACATTTCCAGTCCATGATATTACAGCAGAGATAAGCATCACACCACCCCATGTAATTATGAGTGTCATATCTCGTGTAGGTACAAGCTCATCAATAATAAATGCAAGTATCCACGGTATTACAAGATCCATAAGAGTTCCGATAACTTTTATTATAAGTCCTAAGAAAAACCGTACCTTATGCGGTTTAATTCGATTTACTAAAAACCTCAAAACTTCACCCCTTATCCTTTTTGCATACACGTACTTTATTTACATATGCATTTGAATTTTCAAGCACTTTCTGGGTCATTTTAAAATATAGTTCTTTCTCTTCATCTGAAAAACCAATTAAAAGGTCGTCGTACCATTCATCCAACTTTTTTTCAACCGCAGGTAGCACCTCCATCATTTTTTCAGTTGGATACACCTCAGTTATTCTTTTATCTTGTGCACATTGTTCTCTTTTAACATACCCATGTTCCTCAAGATAGCTTAAATTTCTTGTGATTGTACTTTTATTAAGCATAAGCATACACGCAAGTTTGTCTTGCGATATACCAGGATTATCCACTATGCTTGAAGCACAGTTTAAAAAACACAAATCCATGCCCTCATTATAAATTTTTATTTGCTTTACTGTTCTATCACAGTGAAAAATATCTCTAATAAACCTTAATAACCTAATTTCATTTCTTCTCATAATACACACTCTCCCTTTGTTGCAAGTGCAACTGTTGCTCATGCAACTAGTATAAAGCATTTAATTTTTTTTGTCAATTTAATATGAACAGTTGTGATTTAAAACAGTAATTCCTATTAATTTTTATTGCTTTTTTTGGAAAAAGAAGGCATTTTTATCTATTCTAACCAATAATAAATAAATATTTTAACAAATTTTATAGGATACTCCCTTGCATTATTTTTTTTTTAGTCTATAATAGAAGTAAGCAGTAATATTGATTATAAAAGTATGAGACAACTTAACGCAATCAGAGGGAGGTTTGTATGATTAAGAATAATGAGAGGATCAGCTCTAAGTATAGAGTTGTTGTAGATGATATATATGATAAAATTAAAAATGGTACCTATAAGAGAGGTGACCGTCTACCTTCTGAGCACATTTTAGTAGATGAATATGCCTTTAGCAGGCAAACCATAAGACATTCACTTGAAATACTTGAAACCCAAGGTATACTTGATAGAAAAAGAGGCAGAGGAACTTATATAGTAGGTATTAATGCCCACAAGGCAAGAACCCATAATATAGGCGTAATTTTGACAAGCATAGCCCACTCCTCTTCTAATACCCTTCTTGGAATAGAAAATTTTGCCTTAAAAAGTGGTTATAGCGTAATTTTAGGTGTTACAAACAGCAAAACTGAAATAGAGGCGAAGTTTTTAAAAACCTTTATGGAAAAAAATGTTGACGGCATAATTATTCAAGGTGCAAAGTCGGCTTTCTCGTGCGCAAACAAACAGCTTTTTGACCTTTTAGACGCAAGAGGAGTTCCTGTGGTGTTTGTAAACAACTATTTTGAAGAAATAGACGAATGTGTTTTTGTTGGCAGTGATGATTACAAAGGCGCTTACGACCTTACAAGCTATCTTATTTTACAAGGTTGCAACAAAATTGGCGCAATACTTAAATCTGATGATATGCAAAGTCAGCGCAGATACAGCGGATATTGCGGTTCTTTATCAAGTCACGCTATAAAGCTTGAAGAAAATAATATTATATGGTATGCTACAGGAGATGAACCTAAGCTTGAAAAGGAAGAGTCTATCAAATTTTTCATGAAAAGTTTTAAATCTTGTGACGGAATAATTTGCCAAAACGACAGAATAGCCGCGCATGTAATAAAAACTATGATTTCTCAAGGCTTAATGATTCCCGAATATAAAATGATTTGTGCGTTTGACGGGACTGATGTTGCAAAATACTGCCATGTGCCAATTACTACTATGGATAGTCCAAAAGCAGAGATAGGGCAAGCAGCAATATCAAAGCTTATTTCCTTGATTGAAAATAACGAAGATGAAAAATCTGAAGAATTACCTATGAAGCTGGTTGTAAGAAATTCTACAAGGTAGGTAAAAATATGTTAACAGTAAAACTTTCGCCTGCATTTAAAGATTATATATGGGGTGGAACAAAGCTTCGTGACCAGTACTTAAAAAAATGTGATTTAAAAAGAGTTGCCGAAAGTTGGGAGCTTTCTACTCATCCTGACGGCCAAAGCATTATTGCAAGTGGCGGCGACACAGGAATGTCTTTTTCTGATTATATAAAAAAGCATGGAGAAGATATTTTGGGAGAAAACTGCAAAAAATTTGAAGATTTTCCTGTTTTAATTAAATTTATTGACGCACAGTCAGCACTTTCAGTGCAAGTACATCCTGATGACGAGTATGCCTTGGCAAATGAAGGAGAGTACGGTAAAACCGAAATGTGGTATGTAATGGACTGCACAGACAATGCATATTTATATTTTGGGTTAAACTGTGAAATTTCTAAAGAAGATTTTAAGGAAAAAATTCAAAACAATACAGTAACAGATGTTTTAAACAAAGTTTCTGTAAAAAAGGGCGATGTCTTTTTTATTAAAGCAGGCACCATTCATGCAATAGGTGCTGGAATATTAATTTGCGAAATTCAGCAAAATTCTAACACCACTTATAGAGTTTATGACTATGACAGAAAAGATGACAAAGGAAATAACAGGCCTTTGCACATAGAAAAAGCCATTGCTGTATCAGATTTAAAACCTGCAAGCAATGACGATAAAGTCTATGAGGAAGAAAAAACAAATGATGCTACTTCAAAAATTTTAGCAAACTGCAAATACTTTAATACTACTAAATTCACAGTAAAAACCAAGCTTTCTTTAAATATTGACAAAACTTCTTTTGCATCAATAATAATTTTAGAGGGCAGTGGATGTATAAAAACAGCCGAAGGCGACCTAAACTTTAATAGAGCAGACAGTATTTTCATTCCTGCAAATTCAGGTAAGATAGAAATTGACGGAAACTGCAGTTTTATTCTTACAAGAGTCTAAGTTAACTTTGAAAGGGTTGATATTATGAAAAGCAGAGCAGATAAACTTTTAGCCTATTTAGACAGTTGGAAAACATGCATGAGAGATGACTATGATGAAATATTTGATAAGAATGTATTTTATCATACCTACGGTGAGGACTATGAAGGCATAGAAGCTTTAAAAGAATGGTTCGACACTTTCCATGAGCACGGCAGAATTATTTCTTGGACAGAAGTTAAAACTTACGAATGCGTAAACACCGTAATTTTAGAGTGGACTATTGAGTGCCTAATAAAAGGCTCGCCTAAAAATTTTGAAGGCATTTTAATTGCACACTTTAATCATGACGACAAAATTAAAAAGTTAAGAAGTTATTTCACTCAGCTAAATTAAAAAAAGAGCCCACAAGGGCTCTTTTCAGCGTGTCAAAAAAGTTTCGCTTTTTTGTGCACGCTGCCAGACTGTCCAAAAATCTGCAAGGCAAGGAACAA
>CAYJJB010000025.1:0-25607 GCA_964370405.1 uncultured Eubacteriales bacterium
AGGTCTATTCTATTTGCCTCTTGATTATCATTATCTATATAAGTACCAGCATAAATCGCAGCACTTTCTGTAAAAATTGCAATATCCAAAACTCCATTTTTGTAATCATCAAGCATGACATCGATATTTGGATAAAGTACAACATCACCATTTACAGTTTTTTCTTCAAGCTTATCGTAATTTACAAACAAATATTCAAGCATTCCCACATTTTTTGCATGTTCAAAATTATATTCAATATTTGGATTTTGAGCTGACAGCTCTTGATTTAGAAATGCCGACATATTAACATCAAGATAACTTTCGGTCTGCTGAAAATGTTCAAACATAGACTGGTTGCTTCCATACATTGTGATAATTATATCAAATTTATCATAAACCGACTCCTGATCTTCTAAGAAGTATGGTTCAAAAACCAAGTCAATATTATACATTTGTGCAAGCAGTTTTAACGAATTCACAAGTGCTCCAGAAGGTTCTCCGTTTTCATCTGTGTATGTCATGGGTCTATAATATTCCAAATATCCTACATTTAATGTTTTACTCTGTAAAATTTCATGCTCTTCTTGAGTTAATGTTCTGTGATTTAAGCTTATTTTATCAGAAACATATTTTTCTTCAAGCTCTGCAAAAAAGTTACCCTCTGTCCTAACTATTGTCATCACTGCATCATTTATTTTATCCATAAGGTCGCTATTTTCATAACTTGATATAATGTATGTGTGATAAGTATCTAAATTTAGTACAGTATTAAATTCTTCACTATTTGCATTTCCAGAATAAGTAAGATATAAGTCGGCGTCTTGTGAAAGATATGTGCTAAAATCACCATACAAGAATTTTGGTTGCCCCATAAGATTTTTAGCACAGTATTCAATTAACAATTCATTTGCTGCATTACCTTCATACGTTGCGATGGTTTTTCCTTCAATATAATCATTATCTCCATAAACCACCTTGCCTGCTGTTAAATTTTCTTCCTTTACCGCAAGGCACATATGCTGCTCACTAAAAGGTGTATCAAGATATAAAAACTCTTTTCTTCTCTCATCAGTTGCAAAATAAAGGCCCGATATGTCAACTTCTCCTGTTCTAATCGCTTCAAACATATCACCATTTATTTCTTTAAATTCAAACTTTAAATTACTTATCTCCTCAACCTTTTTCAAAACATCATATCCATATCCTTTATTGTACATGGAGTTAATATCTTCAACTAATTCTAAGTTTTGTTGATAACCTACTACAACCACTTCTTCATTTTCCGTTGCCACTACCAAAACCTGTGGAAGTAACCAAGAAACAAAACATATACTTAGCACTCCTGCCAATAACCTCTTCACAATCGTTTATCCTCCTTGCTTATTTTAGTAAATTTGCTATATGCATCATTAACATTCATGGGAAAAATATACAAATACATCTCTTTTCACGTATTATTATAGTGCATTTTGTCGAAAAAGTCAATAATTTGTGTTATTTTGTAAGCAAAAAAGTACACGTAAATAACGTGCACTTTTTGGAATTTATTACTAATATAATTTAATTTTCTAACACCTCAACACTTTTGCCTAGAAAAAAAGAGTAAAGATAACATTTACCAATTTCATAATCTGAAATTTGAGATAGTGCCTTTTTATATAAATTTAGTTGAAGCGCATGATTTTTTACAAGTTCGTCCAGACTTTCAATTCTATCTGTTTTAAAGTCTATTATATGAAGCTTGTTATCTTCTCCTAAAAACGAACAGTCCACTGCACCTTGCAGTATCACCTTTTCTTCTTTTGCATCATGTGGCAAATCTTTTCTTACTTCACTTGCGCTAATATTTACAGTGAAGCGCTGCTCTTTAAATACTTTTTTTGAACTTAGAACTTTTTTTCCAAGCTCTGTGCTTAAAAATGTCACTACTCTTTTTACATCTACTGCCTGCGCTTGAGATTTAGTTATATAGCCTAAGTCAACCAATCTTTTTCGCTCTTCTTCTAAATCGTTTTCCAAGTTTTTAAAATCAGCAAACTGCATAAAATCGTGCATTGCAATACCTCTTTCTGCAGCCGTCATATTTTTTTGACTTAAAAATGCTGGCCTGCCAAGGCTTGTATGCTCAGACTTTTCCACGTCTGATAGCATAGTTGCCGTGACTTTTGCAGGTATTTCATTTATGTAGGAATATGGATATTCAAAAGAAATTTTCTCTCTTATTTTTTCTATTATATCTGTATCCGGCATAACGATTTCTTCGGCCTCTTTTACGTCCATATCGCTTTTTACGCTGTCAATATAATTTATATCCCAAGGTGTATACACATTTTCATGCCATATTATATCATCAGGCACTCCCGCTCTTTTTCTTAAAACTGCGCCATCAGGATGTCTTAACGCACAGTGAAGTACCCAGCTTGACACAGATTTCACCGCCATGACATCATGTGCTGATAAATTTTTTCCAAGAGATGCTTTACTTGCAATCTCTTTGTCCAAATTTTTAACAGATGACACCATTATAAGCTTTTCTTTTGCCCTAGTCATTGCAACATACAAAATACGCATTTCCTCTTCAAGCAGTTCCTTGTCATTTTGTATAGATATTGCATCTCTAATAAAATTAGAAATTTTTACAGCTTTTAACTGTGTGCCAAGCTTTATTCCAAGACCTAATTTAGAATTAAGCATTAAATCGTTTTTTTCAAAATTAATCTGTTTACCCATTGCCGCCACTATACATACAGGAAATTCTAAGCCTTTTGATTTATGTATGCTCATAATTTTCACAACATTTTGTGATGCCGATGAATTTTCAACCATGAGCTTTGAGTTATTTTGCTTTAACTTATCAATAAATCTTATAAAGTCTGATACATTGATATATCCTGCATTTTCATAGTCATTTGCCTGTTCGCTCAACTTTCTTAAATTTTTCACTCTGTTTTCGCCGTTATTCATAGCAAGTGCAATGTCTAAATATCCCGTAACACTGTAAAAATAGTCTATAAATTCAGATGAGGGCATTGTTGCAGCCAAAAGTCTAAATGTATTTAAATCATTTATCACTTTTTCATATTTTACATCTTCTTTTGATGCTCTGATTAATGAGCTGTAAAGCGAGTTCTTTCTATCCTCTACTCTAATTTTTGCTATATCATCAGGAGTAAAGCCGTAAACAGGGCTTAACAGTACTGAAAGCAGCGGTATGTCCTGATTTGGGTTGTCTATAACTTGCAAAAACGACACCACTTGTAAAACTTCTATAGATGAGAAAAAATCTTCCGCAACATTTGCAACACATGGTATTTGATAGGAGTTTAGCACTTTTGCATACTCAGCTGCACAGGTATTTGCGTTTCTTATAAGTATGCAAAAATCTTCATATCTTGCAAGTCGTTTTACACCCTCATCAAAAACCATGAACCCTTCTTCTATCATAGAATTAATAATTTTTGCTATATGAGTTGCTTCTGACACTTCAAATGCAGTGCTTTCTTTTTCTATAAAATCAATTTGCACTTTGCAGTTTTCATTTTCAGGGTAATCTGCCCCTGTCACCAAAGCTTCTCCATTTGAGTACTCTAGCCCACAACTTTCCTTGGTCATTAGTTTTGAAAAAACAAAATTTACGCTATCAATAACATAATTTCTTGAACGGAAATTTTTATCAAGTATAACCGCCGCTGGATATTCATCTTTTTTTTTCATCGTAAACAGAAAAACTATCCTTGTATCCTAAAAAAATTTCGGGCATAGCCTGTCTAAAGCTATAAATGCACTGCTTTAAGTCGCCCACCATAAATTTATTATCGCTTGATAAGGCATTAAAAATTTGATCTTGCACCTCATTTGTGTCTTGATATTCATCAACCATGATTTCATCAAAACGTTTCGTAATTTCTTTTGCCGTTTCAGTTTTAGTTATCTTGCCATCATTTTCTTCAAGCAACAGTTTAACCGTCCAGTGCTCTAAATCTGAATAATCTGCAAGTTTGTTATCAAGCTTTCTCTTTTCATACCTCTGACAAAAATCGAGAAGCATATCATTGAGCTTTACCGAGATTTTATGCATTTCTTCCATTACTCTAATACACTCTTTGCTATCTGCATAAAAATAATCTTCTATTTTTGAAATTATAGATTTTACTTCTTTTATACTGTCAGATATTCTAATTTTTAAATCATCTTGAGCATAACCTCTGGGTGCCAGAAATTTTTGAGGTATATAAGAGTTTACCGAAGTATAAATTTCGTCCCAATTTTTATTAAGAAAAATTTCTTTTAGTGCCTCTATTCCCTCAAGTTCTGCAATAAGTTTGCTGGTATATGCTGTTTGTAATTTTTCATCGCCATAAATTTCAAGTTGCTCAAGTGAAGATTTTAAAAGGTTTTCACATCTATTAAGGCTTTCACAACTGTTACTTATTATAAGCTTTGCCCAAGGTGTTTCAGACAAATTTTTGCTCATCTCATATTTTTTTATAAAGTCAATTAGCCAAGTTTTATAAAAAATATGCGACGTTGCAAAATTATACATATTTAAAATAATTTCTATAAGCGCCCTGTCGCTTTTATCAGAACTAAATAAGTCTGCAATAAAATAGTCACCTTTTAAAAAAGTAGCTTCTATACTTTCTTTTACGCTCTCAAGCATAAAATCTTCTCTTTGCTTTTCAGAAATAATTTTAAAATCTGGTGCTATATCAAGCTCATAAAAATACTCCCTTGCAAGTTTTGAACAAAAACTGTGTATCGTACTTATGTTCATCTTAGAAACAAGTTGCTTTTGCTTTTTAAGCATACTGTTTTTTGGATCTTTTCTAATAAGTGCATCCAGTGCCACTTCCACACGGTCTTTCATTTGTGCCGCCGCAGATTTTGTAAATGTTACAACAAGTAGTCTATCCGCCAAGGTAGGATTTTGAGAATCTGTAAGCCTTTCAATTATTCTTTCAACAAGCACTGCCGTTTTTCCTGAACCTGCCGCCGCTGACACAAGCACTGTTCCACGCCTTGCATCTATTGCGTTTTTTTGATCCTTAGTCCACATTTTTTTAGCCATTCTCATCATCCTCCTTTCCTAAAATTTTTAATACCTCGCTGTTTTTCATTGTAATTTTCTGCTCTTCATTTTCACTGGATTTTGCACCGCATACGCTTTCATACGGGCACCACTTGCAGCTGTCTGTGCCTACCAAAAGGGGCGATGCCTCTATTTTGCCCTCAAGCAAACTGTCTGCCATGCTTGCAACAAGTGTTTTTACATGTGAAAAAACATTCTCCATGTCTTTTATCTTAAATGTATTTTCCTCTGATTTTAATTTGTTTTTGTCACTATAAGACACAGGTATAAATCTGCCTTTTGCCTGCTCTTCCATTGCATGAATTATCTCGCTCTCATTCAAAACTAAACCTTTCATGCAAAGTTTTTTATCAAGTTCTGATATGTATTTTTCTACGCTTTCGCCCTTTTTACCTGATATTTGAGGTGACACCGCAGGCAAATACAACATTCCAGCTGGTCGCAAATTTTCATTTTGGCAAATTGCAGCAAGATATAAGAGCATTTGTAAATTCATTCCCACCAAAATATCAGAAAGTTTAAATTCTTTGCTTCCTGTTTTATAATCAATAATCCTTACATAGCTTACGCCGTCATTTTCATATACATCCACACGGTCTATTACGCCACTTACATATGCCTTATTTCCGTTTTCGCTCACTATTTCAAGAGGTGGATAATCGGAATTTTTATTAAGCTTTAATTCTGTATATTTTGGTTTAAACTTACTTTGGCTTAATTCCTCCATTACTCTTTTAATAATGGTAAAGGCAGTATACGCTATGCGTGAAATTCTGTATGCATCAACTGTTGATAAATTTTTCATTCCACCCATATACTCTTCTATGTATTTTTTAATATATTCCTCTATTTTTTGCTGGAGTTTACTGTCATTTTCGCAGTTTTCATAATCACCAACAAGCATTTTTTCAAACAGATAGTGCATAATATTTCCATATTCCAAAGCGCTAATCTGTGCGGTCTTTCGCTCTCTTGCACCAAGTCCATACTTGCAAAAATAGCCAAATTTACATTTATGGTACACCTCAATTTGTGATGCTGAAAAATTATTTTCAAAAAACATTTTCTTTGAAAGCAAATGGTCATTTATAGAAAAAGCTTTTTTATTTGATACAAAATCTATTGATAAAAGTTTTTGTGCATATTCTTTATCGTCCATTATAAGCTTTACATATGCCTTTGATCTTGCATCATTTTTACGATAATTTTTTGACGCCGCCGACATAAGTGATGGCTTGGAATTCACATAATACATTTCATCAACCTTTGACTTTACTCTTAACTTGACAAAAATCTCTCTTATACTGTGAATAAGTGATGATGGTGCAAAACTGTCGCTTCCTCTACTTAAATGCCAACTAAGATAAAGCTTTTCACAAGCAGAAGTGGTGGCTGTAAATGCAACATATTTTTCAAGTAAACTTTGCAAATTTGTGTCATTTTCAAGCATTAAATTTGCATAAATTAATTCTTTTCTTTCAAAGTCTGTAAATATGCCTGCGTCCTCTACATTTAGCGGAAACTCTCCTTGTACGGCACCAAGTACAAATGCAACTTTCACCTGATCTATTTTTACTTGTGAAGCATTTGCAAAATTTACTGTGTCAAGCTTTAATGGAATTTCTAAAAACTCTTCCTCATTTGCCAGTTGTTTAAAAAGAGATATAAATCGGCTAAAGCTTACACTTTGCCCCTGCATGGTTGTAACAAAATTATCTAAAATTTTTATAAGTCTTGCCCAAGTTCTTACAAGCTCCTGTGCTTCTTCCTCCATACCTCTAAGAAGAAACTGAGACCTTTTTTCTTTCACCTTAGCTTCAACCTCTAAATCGGATAAAAACTGAAATATAGCGCTGCATTTTTCAAAGCAGTCCTCATTTTTAAGCCCTTTTTCTAGCTTTAACAAAGGTGTTATCATAACTTGTCTACTTTTTTCAATTTCTATAAGCCTCTCGTCGTCTCTCTCTTTATTTCCAGTATCAAAACCACTTGGTGACTTTACAAACTCACTTTTCCATTCTTTGCCGTTTATATTCCACATAAACACATAATTTTCAAGCTCGGACACATTTTCTAAACTAAGCGGACACAGTCCCGTCTTAAGCATTTTAAGTATTTTAGAACTCTCAAAATTTGCCAAAAGGGCATCAAAAGCTGACATTAATAACGAAACCAGAGCCTGTGCCCTAAATTTTTTAGGTTTTGCCATATAAACAGGTATTTCCCATTTTTTAAAAGCTGTATCCATAATATTTGTAAAAGCATCACTGTTTCTAACCAGCACCGCAATATCTCCATAGCGGTACTTACCGCTAATAATAAGCTCTCTTATAGTAGCGGCTGTGTATTCGCACTCCTCATAAATATCTTTCGCTTCAAAAAGCTCTATACCCTCATTCTCTTCACAAACTTCCTCTTTAGTAAAAAGGTTTTCTTCCAAATGTTTTAACACAGTGCTCTTGTCTGAATTTTCCATAGAAAGTTTAATTGGTGATAAAACTTTTATCCCCTCTTGTCTTGCAATTTTTATTAGTTCTAATCCTGTTTTTTGAGATACCGAAAAAACGTCCTCTTCATCATTTGAAACATCATCACAGGCCAGCGCACATATTACTTTTTTTGAATTTCTTATTACAGAGCTTAAAACTGCTCTTTTTTGCCTATTAAAATACTCAAATCCATCTATATAAACTGTTGCACCCTCAAAATATTTGTGCTCGTTTAAAACATGCGAAAGTCTTGTAATAATGTCGTCAGGATCAATATAAGCATGCTTAATCAGCTCTTCGTAAGTTTGGTAAATAAGACCTACTTCATAAGTTTTTTGTGCCAAAACTCCATCTAAATCTCTTGCTGAGTCTAAAATATCTTGTGGACTGATAAAAGATGTCTTCATTTCCTCAACAAATTTTATCATGAGAGCTGTAAGTCGGTCCTCTTTTGTTCCTGAGTTTAGAAGTTCTAAATTGTCGCTACACGCCGTTATTGCATTTGACATCAATATAATTTTACCCATATCATCAAGCCTTGTTTCAGAAATTCCACCATAAACTCTGAAAATTTCTTCTGCAAGACGTGAGAATGTGAGGATTTTTATTCCAGCTGCAAACTTTGCACCGCCCTCATTTAAAATTGCCCTCTCATTTTCAAATGAAAACTGGTCAGGGACAAGCAAAAACACTTTATCGCCCATTTTTTCATTTAATATTTGATTTCTTATGTATTTTGTTTTTATATAAGATGATTTACTTAAAACTAACTCAAGCATAACTTCCTCCACTGTGCTAAATTATATATATTTTAACACAGCGGATGGGGAAATTAAATACCATAATTTAAATTAATTAAAAACTGAAAAATTCTTTAATTTCTATATACCATTCGTAAAATTTAAAACTCACCTTATATTCATCAGAGTTTTGCATTATTTCTTTCTCTTCATTTGTAAAATCTTCATAATCTTCACTTGCGGCACTTATGCAAAGCGATGGATATACAACGCACCACCAGTTTTGCCCTATTGCTTCGCCTAAGTATACTTGCAGTGCCTCATATTCACCTGCTGGCAAAACAAAATTTTCATACTCTCTTGTTCCAAAATACGCAGTGTCAACTTTTACATGAGCTTTATAATCCACATTAATTTCTTCAAGTGCATCATTTGCAATTTTTTCTATCTCAGCTCTATTCTCTATAAGTAATTCCTGTGCATTTTCAACATCTTGCGCATTTTCTACAAGCTCCTGTGCAAAAAGCGATACCTCGTCTTTTACATAAAGTTTTACTCTTTGATCATACTCAGTATCAGAATTTGCTAGCACATGCATTCTAAGTACTTTTTGTGATATATCTTCACAACTTGCACTAAAGCCTATAAAGGTAAAAAGCATTGTAAGTAAAAATCCGCTAAGTAAAATTTTATCAAACCTTTTTAATTTAAAAATTCTTTTCATAAAAAAACACCCCATAATTTATTTGACTTAATTATGGGATGTTATTTTATTTTTATTCATCAATTCTTCCAATACCGCTTTTCTTTTTCATAAAGAAACTTAAGCACCATAGAGCTGATAAGAACACTAAAATATAGACAGTTCTGCTGATAAATGAAGTTTGACCACCAAATAAAAATGCCACAAGGTCAAATTCAAAAATTCCTACAAGTCCCCAGTTTAGTCCGCCAACTACAAGTAAAATCAGTGCTAAAATATCAATCATAGTAAATACCACCTTTAATTTTTTATATAGCGTTTGCATTTATCTTATCCAATTTTGATATTGATATTCACAAATAAGAAAATTTGTGTTATTATTAATTTATCTATAATTTTGGAGGTAAGTTATGAATTTTAAAAATATTTCCGACTGCCATACACATTCAAATGTTTCTTATGACGGCGACTGTGATATGAAAGATATGTGTGAGCGTGCACTCAGTTTAAACCTTTATTACTATGCACTTACAGACCACTGTGAATGTGAGCGCTTTTATGACAAAGAGCAGTCTTATAAGCCTGTTGTAAAAAAAGCAATAGAACAAATGGAACAAATGAAAACAGACTTTTCAGATAAACTTAATATTATAAAAGGAATTGAACTAGGACAACCTGTATATGATTTAGAAGTTGCAAATATGGTTTTACAAAATTATAATTACGATTTTGTAATAGGTTCAGTTCATGCATTAAATGACGGTACGGTGGATTTTTATTTTTGGGATGAAAATGATAAAAATGTTGAACCTGTACTTCAAAAATATTTTGATGAGCTTCATAGACTTATAGATTTTAATAATTTTGATACTTTAGCGCATATTACTTATCCACTTAGATATATAGTAGGCAGATGTAAAATTTCAATTGATATGGATTTATTTTTTGACAACTGCAAAAAAATATTCAAACGATTAATTGATGATGGTAAAGCACTTGAGCTTAACACATCTCCGCTTCGTTCCTACCCTGAAATTTTTGATATAGACATAAAACTTTTTGAAATGTACTACAAAATGGGTGGAAAGCTTTTTACCGTGGGTTCTGATGCGCATAACACAAAAGATTTAGGCACTGGTATACAAGAGGCCTATGAAAGACTTTATAACATAGGATTTAGACAGTACACAGTGTTTATAAACAGAAAAGCAGTAATGATAGATTTAATTAAGGAGCATTAATATGAATATTAAAGAAAGAATTTTAGAAATACTTGAAAAAAACGCAAAATTTACAAACACACAATTAGCCGCTATGCTAAACTACACTGAAAAAGAGATTGCAAGTGCTATAAATGAACTTGAAAAAGATGGTGTAATTAAAGGCTATAAAGCAATAATTAATTGGGAAAAACTAAACACAAAAAGAGCGTCTGCGCTTATTGAAGTAAAAGTTACACCTCAAATGGACACAGGGTTTGATGAAACTGCAAAAAGACTTATGGAGTACGATGAGGTTGAGGCTGTATATCTTATGTCAGGCGGATATGACCTTGCACTTACTGTAAATGCCGAAACTATGTCTGATATAGCTATGTTTGTATCAAAAAGACTTGCCTGCATTAGTGGAGTACTATCAATGGCAACTCATTTTATACTTACAAAATATAAAGAAGAAAACATAGTTTTCCAATCAGACCTTGAAGAGAAAGACGAGAGAGGGAGCAATCTTTGTGATTAATTATAATGAATACATAAATAAAGAACTTTTAAACATAAAACCCTCGGGTATAAGAAAATTCTTTGACATTGCCAATGAAATGGAAAACGTTATATCCCTAAGTGTGGGTGAACCCGATTTTAACACGCCTTGGCACATACGAGAGGCTGGTATAAATTCACTTCAAAAAGGGAAAACAAGTTACACGCCAAACCGTGGCCTTGCAAAACTTCGTGAAGAAATATGCAATTTTCTAAACAGGAAATATCATGTAAATTACAGCGCAGACAGCGAAGTACTTGTGACCGTAGGCGGTTCTGAGGCTATAGATTTATGCCTAAGAACCATGATAAACCATGGTGATGAAGTAATAGTGCCTGAGCCAAGTTTTGTATGCTACACACCGCTTGTACAAATTTCAGGCGGAAAACCTGTGATAATAAATACAAAAGCAGAAAACAAATTTAAACTTACAGCAAGTGAGCTTGAAGAAAAAATTACGGATAAAACAAAACTTTTAATTTTGCCTTTTCCAAACAACCCTACAGGCGCTGTAATGCGCAAAAAGGACTTAGAGGAGATTGCAGAACTAGTAAGAAAACACAATCTATTTGTTATGTCTGATGAAATTTACAGCGAGCTTACTTATGGGGATGAAGAGCATGTTTGTTTTTCGTCACTTGAAGGAATGAGAGAGCGCACGATTGTGGTAAACGGCTTTTCAAAATCTTACTCAATGACAGGTTGGCGCATGGGCTATGCCGTTGGTCCCTGTGAAATCATTTCACTTATGACAAAACTGCATCAATATGCAATAATGAGCGCCCCCACCACGGCACAGTATGCCGCTATAGAGGCGATTATGCATGGCGATAATGATATTGCCCATATGAAAAAAGAATACGACATGAGAAGACGCCTTATTGTAGGTGAACTTAACCGCATGGGACTTACTTGTTTTGAGCCTGAGGGCGCATTTTATGTTTTTCCATCAATAAAATCTACAGGAATGACATCGGGCGAATTTTGCGAAAAGCTAATTTATGCAAAACAAGTTGCCGTTGTCCCTGGAGATGCATTTGGCGACTGCGGAGAGGGCTTTATAAGAATTTCTTATTCATATTCCATTGAACATATATTAGAAGCACTAAAACGCATAGAAGAATTTTTGTCCGAACTTAAAGATGAGGACAAAAATAATGGATAACGTACACCTTTCATCTGTAAAGAACTATGACTTTACAACTCTTTACAGTGCCATAAAAGAGCAGTTTTCTGCCCTTTGCCCTCAAATTAAAGAAGGCATGACAGTGGTCATCAAACCAAATCTTGTAATACGAGCAAAAGCAGACTCTGCAATTATAACCCACCCAAATTTAGTTGCAGCAGTAGGTGTTATAGTAAAAGAAATGGGCGCAAATGTACTTATTGCCGAGAGCAGTGGCGGTCTTTTTACACCAGCTGTAGTACGTGGCAACTTTAAGGCTTGTGGCTACGATGATATTGCACAGCAATACGGCTTTACACTCTATACAGAATGTAAGCACGAGAGTGTAGATCTTAAAAATGGTGTAATTTGCAGAAAAATTAATGTTATAGAACCTTATATTAATGCAGATTTTATTATTAACATTGCAAAACTTAAGTCCCACTGCATGACTACTTACAGCGGAGCAATAAAAAATTTGTTTGGTGTAGTGCCAGGGCTTATGAAACCCGAACTACATTCAAGATATCCTGATAAAGTTGATTTTGCTCAGATGCTTTTGGATTTATGCGAGTATGTTAAACCTAATCTTTCGATTATAGACGCAGTTGAAGCTATGGAGGGCAATGGTCCTACAAGTGGAAGAAAAAGATTTGTAGGCGCTTTGATAGCATCAAGCAGTCCGTATGCCGCCGACTTTGTAGGCGCATCTATTGCAAACATGACTACAGATGAAATAAATATGCTAAGGCTTGCAGTAGAGCGTGGTCTTTGCCCAAAAACTGTATCAGATATTGAGATTTTGGGTGACAAGCTTAATAGCTTTATACAAAAAGACTTTTTAAAACCTGCTAGCAAATCCATAGACTTTGTTGATAAGCTGCCAAAATTTATTAGGCCAATTGCACGTAAAGTCAGCACTCCACTTCCTAAAATAATTAAGAAAAAATGTGTTGGCTGCGGAAAATGTGCCGAATCTTGTCCTAAAAAAATTATTGACATCGAACATAAACTTGCAAAAATCAATTATACCGACTGCATAAAATGCTTTTGCTGTCATGAAATGTGCCCCTACCACGCTATAGACATAAAGCGTTTATCACTTTTTAATTTATAGGAGTAAGAACTGTATGGACATTAAAGCCTACGCAAAAATAAATCTTAGTTTAGATATCCTAAAAAAAAGAGAAGATGGATATCATCTGCTTGACACTGTAATGCAAAGTGTCGATTTATATGATGTTATTAGTGTAACAAAAAATAAAAACTGCCAAATTAACATAAGTAGTAATATTTCTAATATACCCACAGACAGCAAAAACACCGCCTATAAAGCTGCACAGCTTGTCATGGAGCACAGCAAAATTTCTAACATGGGTGTAAGTATTCATATTCATAAAAACATACCAAGCATGGCAGGTTTAGGCGGAGGCAGTGCAGATGCTGCCGCTGTAATAAAAGCACTTATTAAGCTATTTTGCTTGGAAATTGACGAAGCTTCACAGCTTAAAATTGCAGAAAAAGTTGGTGCAGACGTCCCATTTTGTCTTATAGGTGGCACAAAGCGTTGTGAAGGCATTGGCGAAATAATAACAGATGCCCCACCTCTTTGCGACTGTCATATATTAATTTGCAAGCCGCCAATTGGTATTAGTACACCTGAGGCATTTAAGCTTAGCGATAAATTTCCAGTTGATGACATGTATTTATCAACACAGCCTATGATAGAAGCACTGCAAAGTGGCGATTTAAAAACGATTTGCGACAGCTTGGGCAATAGATTTGATGATTTAATGCAAGTTCCTGATATTCAAATTATAAAGGCACTTATGAAAGCCAATGGTGCTTTGGGCGCTACAATGACAGGCAGTGGGTCAGCAGTTTTTGGTATTTTTGAAAGCTATGAAGAAATGCTTACGGCAAAAAATGAGCTAAAAGACCACGGGGAACTTTTCTGCGTAAAACCTTTGTAACTTATATTTAAATATTAAAAGAGGAATTGCTTGTATTTTAGCAATTCCTCTTTCTTATGCAATTTTACTCAAACGAGAGTATCGTCCTAACTGCGTTATCTTCTTCTACAAAAGATACTTCAATTTTATCGCCAACATTTACTCTCACTATAGTTTCGTCTTGAGATACTAGCATTTTATAAATTATGTCATCGCTATCCACCAAGTAAACCCATGAGTTTCCATCTATAGTTACGTATTTTACGTCAGTTATCGTTATTTCAACCGAGTTTGGATCATCTACTGTTACATTTGGGTCACCAAGCCCCGCCTCAGAAAGAGCTGCCCTATATTTAGTTATAGCCTCTCTTTGTGTTGTAGCCGTAACAACTATGTTATATCTTTCAACATGTATAAGGGCGTACTGCTTTACAAGACCGCCTTTATCTTTTAACACCATGATATAAGTAGGTTGATTATCAATATTTATAACAGACGGGAAAGAAGCTGTATAGCCTAAATTTTGCACTTCTCCCTCTGCTGAATGCATTACAGAATATTCCTCAGCACCAGGAATTGCATAATATCTTATCTCGCCAGTTCTCGAGTTCATAAGCACAAATCCAATATTTGACTGGTCACTTACAAGGGACGTTACACCTGTAAATACCCATACATCGTCATCAAACATTTTATATCCAAAATCTGCGCTTACTCTTTTACAATCTACATTTGCAAATATGCTGTTAAAGAAGCCACCGCTTAATAGACCATACCAGTCATAGCGCTCTGTAAGTAAATATCCATCATAAACAATATCAACCCATGAAGGTATGTCTTCTTTTTCATAGTACTGGGTTTCACCGCTTGACGCATCCAGTATTACCGCACCTTTTACATCTTTACCGCCAAATAAACCTATGGTGTGCTCTATAACAGTTGCAACATAATACGCTTTTCCATCTTCTCCTATTTCAAACGAAATATTGTCAAACATCGCCCATCTATAATCAAAGCGAAGCTTTCTCATAAGGTCCTCACCAAAATACGCAGACTCTGCATAATAAATGGGATTTTCAAGCTCTACAAAGTCACCAGTATTTTCTACAGGGTCAACAGAAATGTAGCCTGGTATTCCGCTATCTTTATTTGCAAACCATTTAAAAAGTCCATCAAATTCAAGTGGAGTAACTTTTTTTGGTGCTCCATCTAAATTAATTTGTGTATAGTAACTACTAATCTCAAATTGGCTTACCAAGTCACTTAAAGAACCTAATGCTCTCGAACCTATAATTTGTGCACTTTCTGTATCCATAAGTGCTATATTATCTATATTTTCACTGGGTTCAAAATCCTCAATAAAATTACGCTCTTCAATAGTGTCACCTGCAAGAGCCGCATAAGATTTCGCATGAAAAACAGTGGATGAATAAATATTTAAAATAAATATTATTGCAACCAAGCCTCCTGCTGTAAACAGCAAGTACTTTACATACTTAGGTGTAGTGCCCTCAGTCTTAAACGATAGCTGTTCGCCACCAAAAGCTGTTGGGTTCTTACTTTTTGTTGTTGTGGGTGTAATTTTTATTTCGCTTGCAAATATTGAATCAAGCACAACAAATACTACTATTACAGCAACTGCCAACCCCCATGTTGTTGGCGACTGAATGTTATATGGGAACAGCATAATGTAATCTGCAATTAAAAATATAATCGCAGTAAGCACTACCGCTATAATATGACCTTTTATTTTACTTGGTTTTTTTTCCTTTACAGGCTTTGATGCAGTTTCTCGTCCCTCGGTTTTTACAAATTTAATCTCTTCCAAAATAATCCTCCATTATTTAAATTCAAATGCTTCTTTGCCCATTCCACAAATAGGACAGACATAATCATCAGGCAATTCTTCAAAAGGAATTTCCCCGTCATATAAATATTCGCACACTGTGCAGACATAATTTTCTGGTGGCTTTTTAGGTAAAACTTCTTCAAATACTTCTTTACCCATTCCACAAATGGGACAGGCATAATCATCAGGCAATTCTTCAAATGGAATTTCTCCGTCATATATATATGCACAAACAGAGCAAATATGCTTGATTTTTGATTTATCCACATCAGTTAAAAACTTATCATCAATATAAGTTGGTGCATTTTTAGGCGCTTTGCCCTTTACAACTTCATGATAATATTTATAAGTCATAGGTGAAGCATCATATAATATGTCGCAGTCAATTACTTCACCAAAGAAAACCGTATGAGTATCAGTTTCACATCTATTTACAATTTTACAAACAAAATAACCACAAGACTGCTTAATTACTGGCATAGTTTCTACAATTTCGTAGTCTATATTTTCAAATTTATCTGTGTTTTTACCACACATAAATCCAAGTGTTCCAATAATTTTCGGGTCGATATCTTCAGGCAAAATAGAAAGTGCAAACATTTCTGTTTTCTCCATACATGTATGTGTAAAGTTATCTTTGTTTACACTGACGGCAATTAGTGCCGGATCTACCGTAATTTGCATTGCACTGTTTGCAATACACCCTGTTGCTTTATCCCCATTTAGCGTACTTAGTGCATATACACCATAACTTAAATTTCTATAGCTGTTCATATTTATACTCATTTTGAATCCTCCTTAATAATACTTTACTTATAGAATATCACAATAGAAATAAGATTGCAATATTGACTATGATATAGTTTTAGTTATATAATAAAAAAAATACTATGAAGAGGTACAAAAATGAAGATTAATGCCGTAATTGTTGCTGCAGGCAACTCATCTCGCATGGGACATACCGAGTCAAAGCTATTTATAGATTTATTAGGGACGAGCGTAATTAAAAAAACTTTAGAAATTTTTGAAAACTGTGACTTCATTGATAAAATTATTTTGGTCTGTCGTGAATGTGATGTAAGTCGTATGCACGAAGAGAGTAAAGGTATTACAAAACTTAAAAAAATAGCTGTAGGCGGTAAAGACAGGCAGGAAAGCGTGTTAAACGGCGTAAAACACTGTGATGACTGCGAATTAATTGCTATACATGACGGTGCACGCCCATTTATAAATGAAGTTGATATAAAAAACGTTTGTAAAGATGCTGAACTTTACGGCTCATCAACACTAGCGGTTAGAGTAAAAGACACTATAAAACTTGCAAGTACCGATGGTTTTGTGTCGCAAACTCCAGATAGAGAGCTTTTGTACGCTATACAAACACCTCAGGTTTTTTCACGCAAGCTCTACCTCAAAGCTGTCGAGCTTGCAACCATGCAAGGAAAAAGCTTTACAGATGACTGCCAACTTATAGAGAACTTTGGAGAAAAAGTATTTCTAACTCAAGGTTCTTACACAAACATAAAAATAACCACACCAGAAGATGTGGCGGTGGCGCTTAGCTTTTGCGCTTTAGGAAAGGAATTATAATATGAATTTTAGAATTGGACACGGCTATGACGTGCACAAGCTTGTAACAGGCAGAAAACTAATACTTGGAGGAGTGGAAATACCACACAAATTGGGACTTTTGGGACATTCTGATGCTGATGTATTACTACATGCAATATCCGATGCACTTTTAGGTGCCTGTGCTTTGGGAGATATCGGCGGTATTTTTCCTGATACAGATGAAAAATATAAAGGAGCAGACAGCCTGCTCCTTTTAAAAGAAATAATTTTGCTACTTCATCAAAAATCATATAGAGTTGGAAATATTGATGCAACCATAATTGCACAAAAGCCTAAACTTAAACCTTATGTTTCTCAAATGGTAAAAAACATTGCCAAAACCTGCGAGATTGACGAAAATTTTGTAAATGTAAAAGCAACTACCGAGGAAACACTTGGATTTACAGGTAACGAAGAAGGTATAAGTGCTCATGCCGTTTGCATTGTTCATAGCTAGTTTATCTATTTTCAAGTGCTTTGTTAATTACCATGGCCACAACAAAGGCACCCACAACAGATATTACATCTTTAATAAGATATGGCACCGACACCAATAAGGCTGATGAAATAAAGTCGCCACCTGTCACAAGAGTGAACTGAACTATTCCAAAAATATGGCAAACTATAAGCCCTAGCATTCCAAATGCTATAGTTACAATCTTATTATTAAAATTTTTTCCTAAACCACAAATTAAAGCCATTAAAATGAAACCCCATATAAATCCACCTGTAACACCTAAAAGTATTCCAAAACCACCTTGCAAACCTGAAAAAACAGGAAGCCCTATAGCGCCTAGTGCTGTATATGTAATAAGTGACAAGCTACCAAACTTTGCACCTAGTATAAATCCTGCCAGTGCTATTCCAAAAGTTTGAAGTGTTACGGGCACACCTGATGGCATTGGAATTGATATCATTGTAAAAACAACGATTAACGCAGCCATAACACCTGTCAGTGTCATATTTATTATTTTTTTTCTATCCATAGTTTTTTGCATTTTATTTACCCCTTTTATAAAAAATCTTTATGTATATTTACTTCACCTGTAGAAAATAAACTTTGTGTCTTATCTTCGTTTTCAATAATCAGTCTTGCTTCATCATCAATGCCAAGCACTTTGCCTTTACAAACATTTCCAAAGCTTTCAAATGTAACTATTTTGCCTGTTAACAGCGATTTATCCTTATAAATTTTAATAAATTCTTTCTCTGGCAGTTTATCATAGTGAATAAAAAAGTTTTTAATCAGAGATGATATTATTTGTATCCTTGCATTATCCGGATAATCTTTTTCATACACGCTACCTGCTATATCCTTTATTTCATCAGGAAAACCGCCCTGTGGTGCTAAAACATTTATACCAATTCCCAGTACTGCATACTCAAGCATTCCTGTTTCAAAGTTGGTGGATGCCTCAGTTAAGATGCCTGAAACTTTTTTATTATCTATATAAACATCATTAACCCATTTAATTTTTGCTTCTTTTTTTGAAACCTCTTCTATTGCCTGTGAAACTGCAACTGCGGCAGCTGTGGTTATGTACAAAGCTTCCTGCGCCGAAAAAGTAGGTCTTAAAATTATGCTTACATAGGTACCTGTTTTAGAAGGCGACTCAAATCGTCTGCCCATTCTCCCCTTACCCTTTGTTTGCTCATCTGAAATAACTATAGTGCCATGCTCTGCCCCTTTTGAGGCAAGCTGTTTTGCAATATCATTTGTAGATGTGACGCTCTTGTATACAAAAATTGGCGCTTTATAATCTTTTAGAATATTTTTTACACTCTCAGTCGAGAGTGTATTATTATTTGCAATTAAAGTGTATCCTTTGTTCGTTGTTGCTCTTATGTCAAACCCGTCTTTTTTTAAAGCATTCACAGCCTTCCACACTGAATTTCGTGAAACGCCAAGCTTTTTTGCAAGCTCTTCTCCAGAGATAAACTCTTGCTCTGTTGTTGAAAGTTCTTTTAAAATATCTGATTTTATAGCCATACTCACCCTCCGTTTTTTATATTTAATCACATTTTACCATAAATGTCAACTACTAATTTAACTACGGGTGACAATCAAAATAAATGAATGCAGGTGAGTTTACATCACCTGCATTTACATTATAATTTTTTAAGCATCTCTACTACTTCATTTGTTTTAAGCACCTTGCCGTAAGACACCACTTTTCCACCTACTACAAGTGCAGGTGTTGTCATAACTCCGAATGCTGCAATTTTAGCAAAATCTGTAACATGTTCTACAGTTGTGTCCATACCGAGCTCTTTGAGCGCTTCAACGGTCGCTCTTTCAAGCTCATTACACTTTGCACAGCCTGAACCCAAAACTTTTACATATTCGCCCTCGCTGCTGTTTGTGTTAGCTACTGCCTCTTTATAGTCTACGTTTGAGCAACAACCTCCACAGTCACACGCTTTCTTCTCTTCTTTTTTCTTTCCAAAATTAAATAATGCCATAATAAAATCCTCCAATATATTTTTAATTTATTAAAATGCCAAATAGAACATATAAAATCCTATCACTGCTATCAGTACGCCCATGACAAGTTTTAATACTTTACTTACCTTGCCATATTTCTCACTTTGAGAGAGTTTTTCCACAAAACCTATAGAGGTTCCACATATTACCGCCAAAATTCCATGACCTATAGAATAAAGCAGCAATAAAATTATACCAAAAATAAAACTTTCACTACTTGCTACCACTGCAAGCAGGGCAATTAACACTGGTGTCGAGCAGGGAGAAGAGAACACCCCTCCTAAAATTCCAGCAATAAGAGCACCGACATAACCTTTTCTTTTGCTCTTTGAAATTAGGTAACTTGAGGGAATAATTTCATATATCCCCATAGTTTGAAGCGACATTAACAGCATTATTACACCAAGGGCTATAAACCACCAACTTGCATAATTTCCAAGTAAAGTTCCTGCCAAAGTGGCCATTACCCCAAGTGCTGTAAAGGTAATTGCACTGCCAAGCGCAAATGTAAGTGAAAGCAAGAACGAACGTTTAGTAGAGCGCTGTCCCTTAGCACCAACATAACCTACCACCAGTGGTACACTTGAAAGTGCACAAGGCGTAAATGATGTTAAAACACCTGCCAAAAGTGCAATTATTGGTGCAAGCCAAGCATTTTCTAAAATGAGCGCCGATAAACTTTCAAGTAAAGCATCCATTTACTCTACCCCCATATCCGCTAAAATAACTCGCATTTGCTCTTCTGTAAGGCCTCCCTGATGCACGGTGAATATCTGCTCTTCTGTATCCATATCCGCATACATTACAAATTCTACCCCTACATCGCCTGTTGGAACATATGGTGTGCCATCTGCATTAAAAAAAACTTGTGACGGGATTACTTGCACGGGATATCCTTCTGCAGCTTCTGGGTTTTTCCATACATCTACAAAATTAATATTTGCCTTGCCCTGCATTTCTTTATTTAGCTTTTCCAAGACAGGTGCCATCTCAACACATGGCACACATTCGTCTGCGCCAAAGTCTATTATCGTGGGAAGTGGAATTGCCCTTAATTTTTCTATATCTTCTTTACTTTCTACATTCAAACCACTAATTTGCGCCTCTTGGGCTGAATTTCCATTTAAAATACCACTTTGAACTACCCAAATACCAGCCACAACCAACACCATAAAAACAGGAACTAGAATTTTTACCAATTTCTTATTCATTTTAATTTCTCCTTTTTATACCAATAAATATTGTATTGCATTAAAGAAGTATCCGACTCCTATAATTCCAATCGCACAAATTATAATGAATGCTGTAAGTAACTTTGGCTTTACAGCTTTTCTAAGCATTATTAGCGACGGCAAGCTTAAAGTTGTTACTGACATCATAAATGCAAGTATTGTTCCAAGCTGTGCACCCTTTGAAAGAAGAGCCTCGGCAATTGGTATAGTTCCAAAAATATCTGCATACATAGGTATGCCAACTAAAGTTGCAAGTAGTACTCCAAGAGGATTATTACTGCCTAAAACTGTTTCAATTATGTCTTGTGGTATCCAGTTATGAATAAATGCACCTATTCCAACACCCATCAAAATATAAGGGATAACTTTTTTAAAAGTTGATGTCATTTGCTCTTTTGCATAAACTGCTCTTTCTTTTCTTGATAAGCTCGGTGACTCTATATCGACACTGCTTGCATTTAAGATAAAACTTTCTACATGTTTGTGCATACCAAATTTATCGAGAAGTGTGCCGCCTACTACAGCAATAAAAAGACCAAGCACTACATAAATTATTGCAACTTCTCCACCAAAAATGCTTGTTAGTAGCACTAAGCTTCCAAGGTCAACCATAGGTGAAGATATTAAAAACGAAAATGTAACGCCTACTGGAAGTCCGGCACTTGTAAATCCCATGAAAAGCGGAATTGATGAACAAGAGCAAAACGGTGTTACTGTTCCTAAAAGTGCTGCTATTATATTTGCCCAAATTCCTTTAAATTTACTTAAAATTCTTTTACTTCTCTCTGGTGGAAAATAGCTTTGTATATATGAAATAATAAAAATCAAACTACAAAGTAGTACAACAATTTTAATTACATCATAAATAAAAAACTGAACGCTACCACCTATTTGAGATGTTATGTCAAGACCAAAAAATGTTAATATATTTCCAACTAAATCGTTAAGCCAAGCCATACCTAAAATTTGAGACTGAAAAAAATCCCAAACCGATGCAAGTATTTCCAAATTACACACTGCCCTTCTTTAAATCAATTTTTTTTGATATGTTTTGTAAAAAACTCGCTGCCTTTCGACAGCTTTTCACATCAAATTTATTTGTTATGATATTATTATATGCATTTGCAGTAAGATTGTCAATACTTAAATTAAAAAAATTTGATTTATGTAAAAGAGAGAAAAAAATTGAGAATTGAAAACTAACTCTCAATTCTCAACTTATTAAGCGTGTTCGCCTGTTACTAAAAACTCCACCCACTCAGCAATGTTTGTTGCGTGGTCGGCAATTCTTTCAAGATATTTTGCCACCATAAGTATATCTATTGCTTTCTCGCCGCTTATAGACTCTTCTTTAATTTCAGTTATGATATCTGTTCTAACTTTTTTAAATAGTTTATCAACTATATCATCGTACGCAATAACACTTTCTGCAAGTTCAGTATCATTTTTAACAAAAGATTCAATTGCACGGTTAACCATGTAAACCACTTCTTGTGCCATTTTTGAAACTGTTGGAGAAGGTTTATTGTCATCACTTTGATATGATGCAAGATGCGCTATGTCCCTTGCTTGGTCGCCAATTCTTTCGATATCGGTAATCATTTTTAAAGATGCTGAAACTATTCTTAAATCACTTGCAACTGGTTGTTGATGTAAAAGAAGTTTAAGGCAAGCCCTTTCAATTTCTTTTTCTTTGTCATCAATTTCTTTTTCTAGTTGAATAGCTGTTTCTATGCTTTCTTGATTTTTATCAAAGAAAGCTTCCACAGCAAGGGTTATTGCTCTCTCGCACATTGTTCCCATAAGAATTATTTCATCATGTAATTTTTCAAGCTGAATATTAAATTTATTTCTCATATTTCCTCCTATATTATCCAAATCTACCTGTGATATATTCTTCTGTTCTTTTATCAATTGGTTTTGAGAAAAGAGTATCGGTGTCGTTTACTTCAACTACTTCACCTAGTAAGAAGAACGCAGTCTTGTCTGAAATTCTTGCCGCCTGTTGCATATTATGCGTTACTATTACAATAGTATACCTGTTTTTAAGCTCAGTCGCAAGGTCTTCTATCTTTAAAGTTGAAATTGGATCAAGAGCCGAGGTAGGCTCGTCCATTAAAAGCACTTCAGGTTCTACTGCAAGCGCTCTTGCAATGCAAAGCCTTTGTTGTTGTCCGCCTGAAAAACCTAAGGCATTTTTCTTTAGTCGGTCTTTTGTTTCTTCCCAAATAGCGGCATCTCTTAATGATTTTTCAACTATATCATCAAGTTTTGATTTGGAGCGCACACCGTGAGTTCTTGGTCCGTACGCAATGTTATCATAAACGCTCATTGGAAACGGATTTGGCTTTTGGAAAACCATGCCAACTCTTTTTCTTAAAAGGTTTACGTCCATATTTCCATAGATATCTTCATTATCTAAAAGAAAACTTCCTGAAATTTTACAGCCCTCAACCAAGTCATTCATTCTATTTATTGATTTTAAAAGAGTTGATTTGCCACAGCCTGACGGCCCGATAAACGCTGTTATTTCATTTTTCTCTATATTCAAATTTACATTTTTCAGTGCATGAAAATTGCTATAATATAAATTTACATTTGAAATTTCTAATTTACTCATTATTTTGACCCCTTTGTTATTTTCTTTGCAAGGAAAGAAGAAATTGCGTTAATACCAACAACCAATACTAATAAAACTACAGCTGTAGCAGAAGCTTGGTCTACGTGTAAGCCTTCTGAGCTTAAAATATACATGTGAACAGCAAGTGTTCTGCCTGAAGAAAACGCATCGCCCACAATTTTTTCGCCTGTGCCCGATGTGAATATTAAGGCTGCTGTTTCACCTACTATACGACCTACTGAAAGTATTACACCTGCAAGTATTCCGGGTATTGCAGAAGGTAATATAATTTTGCTGATAGTTCTAACTTTACCTGCACCAAGTCCAAAGCTTCCCTCTCTAAATGAATCTGAAACTGACTTTAGAGCTTCTTCTGTAGTTCTTATAATTAGAGGTAAAATCATTATTGAGATTGTAAGCACACCTGATAAGAACGAGTAGCTCCATTTTAAGGTAGTAACAAACAATAAATATCCAAACAAACCGTAAACGATTGACGGAATACCAGATAGTGTTTCTGTTGTAACTCTTATAATCTCGACCCACTTGCTGCCTCTTTTAGCATATTCAACAAGGTAAATTGCTGCACCTATACCTAAAGGAACTGCAATTATCAAGCTAAATAAAATAATTAAAAGTGTGTTTATAAGCGCTGGTGTCATTGATACATTATCAGAATTATACTCCCAAGCAAAAAGCTCTGGTGTAATATGCGGAACGCCAGTTACAAGTATGTATCCAATTAAGAATGCGCTGAAAGATATCGCAATAATTGCCCCTAGGCAGACTAGTATTAATAATATTAAAGATAAAGGATTATTCTTGTATGAAATTAATTTTTGTTTAAATGTTTGCCCATTTATTATGTCTTTTTTGTCTATCATTATTTTTCGCTCCTCCTTTTAATAAATGAAAAAGAAAGATTAATAATTAGAATAAATACAAATAGTACCACCGCTGTGGCAATAAGTGCTCTTTCATGAAGCCCTGTTGCATAGGATAGCTCTAAAACTATGTTAGTGGTAAGCGTTCTTACCTTATCAGTTAGTGCCTCTGGTATAAGCGGAGAGTTGCCAGCAACCCAAATAACCGCCATAGTTTCACCTATAGCACGTCCAACACCAAGTATTACAGCCGCTAAAATTCCTGACTTTGCAGCGGGTAAAACTGTAAAGAATATTGCACGCTCTTTTGATGCACCAAGTGCAAGTGCTCCCTCATAATAGCTATCTGGTACAGCATTTAGTGCTGACTCTGCCACACCTATTATTGTAGGTAAAATCATAATTCCTAAAAGCAGTGATGCTGTTAGAAGTGATGTACCATTACCACCAAAAGTTTCTCTTACAAAAGGAACCATTACTATCATACCAAAAAAGCCATATACGATAGATGGTATGCCAGCTAGTAAATCTATAGCAGGTTTTAATACAGCATATAGTTTTTTAGGGCAAAATTTTGCCATAAAAATTGCTGTTAAAACTCCAATTGGCACACCGATAACTATTGCACCAACTGTTGCATAAATACTTCCGACTATCATCGGAAAAATTCCATACATGTCGCTGCCTGGACGCCACTGTGTTCCAAATAAAAATTCTGTAATTCCTATTTCAAACATAGTAGGGAAACCACTTGCAAACATGAATATACAAATTAGCGCAACTGAAATTATAGAGGCAGAAGCCGCTATGGTAAAAATAACTTTCATAAAGCGCTCGCTAAAATTTTTCATTAATCCACTCCCCTTAAAGATTTCCTAATACATTACAAAAGAACCGACAGGTGGTGTCGGCTCCATTGTAAGTTTTATTTTATATTACCACTCTGTTTTTGTACCTAAGTAGATTTCTGTAATCTCTGCTGCAGTAATATCTTCAACAGGATTTTCTAAGTTAACTATAACAGCAATACCATCTTGTGCGATAA
>CAYJJB010000026.1:0-25299 GCA_964370405.1 uncultured Eubacteriales bacterium
GCTATAAGTTCCTCTCTTAGTTTTAGCATTTTCTCACGCTTTTCATAGGTTTTAATATCCATAACAACTAAGTCGCCCTCACCATTTTTTGTTAAGAAAATTGGTTCTTCTGTTTTTTTGCATATCTCTGCAATTTCATTATAATTCTGGCGGATAGCCGCCGATGGTCTAATAGTCATAACTTACCTCCCTTTATAGCAGTATTATATCTTTATTATATTAACTCTATACTATAAAGTCAACACAGATAGATTTAATTTTCAGATAATACTTATATAACACTCACCTTAAATACACCGTTTGTTCACAAAGCACCTTTAAACTTTAAATCATTAAATTATTTAAGGAGCTATTAGAAGATGTATATTATTAAAAATGCAGTAAGAGATTTAACTAGGTCAAAAGGTAGAACCATACTTAGTTTTGTTCTAATCTTGGCAATCGCAGTATCGGCTTGTGTTGCACTTAGCATACAAAGCAGTGCCGCTAACGCAAAAGAGCAACTTGAAGATAGTATGAGTGTTACGGCAAGTATAGGTGTTGACAGAGGCAGCCTTATGGAAAGAGGCGGCATGGAAGATATGGGTGCAATGATGGACCTTATGGGCACCACAATTTCACTTGAAGAGCTTCAAGTTTATGCACAGGCAGACAGCGTATCAGGGTTTTATTATATGGACAGCGCTTCACTAAACGGTGTTGACATGACAGCATATGAAACTAGTTCAAACAGCGCAATGAGCCCCATGGGCGCAGGTGGAATGGACGGACAAATGATGATGGGAGGCTCTGGCGGCGGAGACTACAGTGTAATTGGTGTAAGTGAGCACTCTGCAATGACAGAATTTTTAGACGGTACACTTACTGTTACAGATGGTTCAATGTTTTTAGAAGACGACAGTGAAAATACAGTTGCAATAAGCGCAGAGCTTGCATATTTAAATGAACTTTCAGTAGGAGACACATTCACTCTTGTAAATCCAAATAACGAAGCAGACACAGCAGTTTTTACAGTGGGTGCAATTTTTGAATGTGAAGCAAGCGACTCATATGCAAACACAATGTATATAAGCCATACATCAATCTCAAATATCATATCAAATTCACAGGCAGTAGCTGTTGATTATGAAGTAGAAAACAGGATGTCGGGCACAACAGAGCTAGTTAGCTCAGCATATACACAAAACACATCAGGAACCTACGTTTTTGAAAGTGTAGAAGCTTATGAAAGTTTTGAAGCACAGGCACAAAGCTTAGGTCTTGACACAGAAACTTTCAGCATAAGCTCATTAGACGTATCTCAATTTGAGCAAAGTCTGGTTCCACTTGAAAATTTAAGTCAGTTTACAATGATATTCTTTATAGTAGTGCTTGCAATAGGCGCTATAGTGTTGGTGGTATTCCAACTGTTTAGCATAAGAGAAAGAAAATACGAGATAGGCGTGCTTGCTGCAATTGGCATGCAAAAACCAAAAGTTGCACTGCAATTTTTATGTGAAATTTTAATTATCACCTTAGTAGCCGTTGTGGTAGGAATAGGTATAGGTTCTGTTGCAGCACAGCCTATGGGAGATATGCTTTTAGCATCACAAGTAGAGTCGCTTGAAACACAAAGCTCTAACCAAATGGCAAACTTTGGCGGAAGCTTTGGTGGCAGAGGCGACATGGGTGGAATGCCTACAGACATGGGCGTGGGTGGCTCAACAGACGTTGAAGTTGTAGACTCAATGACAACAAGCCTTGACTTAAATGTTGTAATGCAAGTTTTAGGTGTTGGAATACTTTTAAGTCTAATAATTTCAAGCGTTGGACTTATATCGGTACTGAGATACGAACCGCTTAAAATATTAAGCAACAGAGCATAAGGAGAAAAATTATGAATATATTTGAACTTGAAAACGTAGGCTACAGTTATGACGGGCTTAAAAACGTCGTAGAAAATGTAAACTTTACTTTTGAAAAAGGCAAGGTTTATGCAATAATAGGAAAATCGGGTGCTGGAAAAACAACGCTTTTGTCCATGCTTTCAGGCCTTACCACACCAACAAGTGGCAAAATTTACTATAAAGAAACTGATGTAAGCAAAATTAACCAGTATGACTACCGCTCAAAACATGTTGGAGTAATTTTCCAGTCATTTAACTTACTCCCTCACCTAAGCGCAAAAGAAAACGTTGTGCTTTCTATGGATATCAGTGGCAAAGACATAAAAAACAAGGCAGACAGAGCTCACCAGCTTTTATCACAAGTAGAACTTGCACCGACACTGCACGAGCGCAAAATACTAAAAATTTCAGGCGGTGAGCAACAACGTGTGGCAATAGCAAGAACTCTATCATATGACCCAGATGTAATTTTGGCGGACGAACCCACAGGAAATTTAGACCATGACACACAAGAAAATATAATGGATATATTTTGCGAACTAGCACACGAGCAAAATAAATGTGTAATAATAGTAACCCACTCACCTGATGTTGCAAAAAGAGCAGACGAGTGCTATGAAATATTCCCAGTTAAAAAAGCTCAAAAAAAGAACCCAGCTAGCGCTTAATAAACTAATAAAGGTCCTAGAAAATAAAAATTCTAGGACTCTTTATTTTTACAAAAAAAGGACCACTTGTTTACAGTATGCAAATTTTGAGGATATTCCTCAAATTTCGCACTACAAAGCAAGTGGTCCCTTTAATAATTTTTATGCGTTAGAGCTGTAGTTTGGTGCTTCTTTTGTTATGTTAATGTCATGTGGATGACTTTCTACAAGTCCTGCACCTGTAATTCTTACAAATTGAGATTTTGAATGTAGCTCACCTATATCTTTACATCCTGTATATCCCATACCTGCACGAAGTCCGCCTATCATTTGGAAAACTGTGTCTGCAAGAGGTCCTTTAAACGGAACTCTTCCTTCAACGCCTTCTGGTACAAGTTTTCTTTGGTTTGATTGGAAGTATCTGTCGCCGCTGCCTTTACCCATAGCGCCAAGGCTTCCCATTCCACGGTAAACTTTAAATTGTCTACCATGATATAATTCATAATCTCCAGGAGATTCTTTACAGCCTGCCACAAGAGAACCCAGCATAACAACATTTGCACCTGCTGCAAGTGCCTTTACAATTTCGCCGCTGTATTTAATTCCGCCATCGGCAATTACAGGTATTCCGTATTGTGACGCCACACATGCAGCGTCATAAATTGCTGTTATTTGTGGCACACCTATTCCTGCAACAACCCTAGTTGTGCATATTGAGCCAGGGCCAATACCTACTTTTACGCAGTCAACACCTGCATCAATAAGCGATTTTGCGCCGTCTGCTGTTGCAATGTTTCCGCCTATAAGTTGAAGATGAGGATATTTTGCTTTAACTTTTGAAATAGCCTTTAATACGCCTATATTATGTCCATGAGCTGAATCAAGCGCAACCACGTCAATTTGGGCATCTACAAGCGCTGCAACTCTTTCCAAAACATCTTCAGTAGCGCCAATTGCTGCACCACATAAAAGCCTGCCTGAGGTATCTCTTGCTGAAAGTGGATACTGCACAGCTTTTTCTATGTCTTTAATTGTGATAAGACCTTTTAAATTGCCCGCATCATCTACAAGAGGCAATTTTTCTATTCTGTGTTGTCTTAAAATTTCTTGAGCTTGTGGAAGAGTAGTGCCTACAGCCGCTGTAACTAAATTGTCTTTAGTCATAACATTTTTAATAGGCTGAGTAAAATCGTCTCCAGACATAAATCTTAAGTCACGGTTTGTTATAATACCGACAAGCTTTTTACCCTCGCAAATTGGAACACCAGAAATTTTATATTTTCCCATAAGCTCGTCTGCTTCGCCTACAAGACAGTCAGGGGAAAGTGAGAAAGGATTTACGATTACGCCATTTTCAGAACGCTTAACTCTGTCAACAAGGTCTGCTTGGTGCTTGATACTCATATTTTTATGTATGATACCTATGCCACCTTCTCTTGCAATGGCAATTGCCATTTCCGCCTCTGTAACAGTGTCCATAGCAGCTGTCATTATAGGTGTGTTAAGCTTAATTTTTTTTGTTAAATTTGTTGAAAAGTCAACCTCTGATGGAAGCACATTAGACTCTGCTGGCACAAGCAACACATCATCAAATGTAAGTCCCTCTTTAATAAATTTTTCTTCGTAATTTTTTTGTAACATAAATATCCTCACTTTCTTTTTTCCTTAAATAAAGGCACAATAATTAATTAATAATTATATCACTGCATATCTGTGTTTTCAAGAGAAAAAATGCTCCAATATTCTGCAATTTTTCCTACAATTATGTCTATTTCGTATAAACAAAAGCAGTGTATTTGTCCTTACTAGAGGCACTTTCAAAAAAATTCACGATTTATAGAAATTTATGTTGACTATTTGTGCTAATTGCTATAATATTGCACTAGTAAGTTTTAAGCTAAAAATCGGAGAAAAATTATGAAACAAAAATTATTCAGCTTTGGTAGAATGTCCCCACAAATGAAAACGGTAATTAGCTTAGTTGGAATGCAAGGTCTATTTTGGTGGGCTTGGTCAACAGGAAGCTATGGTACGGTTTATCTTCAAGACATCGGCTTTTCCGCCTCTCAAATAGGCACAATAAACGCCCTTTGCAGCATGGTGGCAATTTTTGCTGTTGCAATTTGGGGTATGATTAGTGACAAAATTAATTCAGTAAAAAAGACTTTCATTATAGCCCTTATAGGTAATATGGTTTTTTATACTGCCGTTCCTTTTGTTCCACAGTCTATTCCTTTTTTATTCTTTTTGTATTACCCTATATTTAATATATTTCGCTGTACACTTATGCCACTGCTTGATAATTTAACGGTTAGAACCTCGGCAAAAACCGGTGCAAATTACGGCATAGTGCGTGGTTTGGGCTCTTTAGTTTACAGCCTTGGCAGTTTTTTAATTGTTGCATTAATTCCCATTATAGGCATTAGCAACACATTTATTATGGCAGGTATACTTAATGTGCCTTTAGTTATTTTGCTATTTTTTGCAGACGACCCAAAAATGCCACCTAGGCCAAAGGGCGATAAAAAAAGCGGTGGTTATGGCGAACTTTTTAAAAATTACTATTATGTATGCTTTTTAATTTTTGCAGCCCTTGCTTTTATTGGTTTTTCTGGTGAGTTCTCTTTCATTTCATATTTTCTTGAAGAAAGAAATATCCCTAAAACCTATATGGGTACATTTCTTGCAGTGCGTGCCTTTGCAGAAATTCCTATGCTTTTCTTAATGGCTAAAATAAGGAAAAAAATTAAGCTTAAGTACCTTATAATTATGGGTGTGTGCTTTATGGCAACAGAGTGTTTCTGTTTTGCGTTTTTTGTGCATGACCTCTTTACTGCCTGTGCGTTTGGTTCAATGTTTGGCTTTGGAAACGGCATGTTCATAGGTTCGGTTGCAATGTACATATATAAACTTGCACCTGACCACTTAAAAGCGACCGCACAAGCACTTTATTCATCAGTTGCATCAATTTCAGGAATAATTGGAAACCTTTTAGGCGGTTATTTATTTGATACTTTAGGCGTAACAGTTTTCTATGTATGTGTAGGAGGAATTATTTTCCTTGCAATATCAATTTTTGCCGCTACAACACTTCTTAGAAAAAACTTGCCAAACCCTGCGGACGAATTAGGATAAAACAAAGACCCCAAAATCTCAATTTATATAATGAGATTTTGGGGTTTTAATTATTTACATTATGCTTTTGCCTTAGGTGCTGCTTTTGCTTTTGGTGCAGCCTTTGCTTTTGGCTCAGCTTTTGCTTTTGGAGCTGCCTTTGTTTTTGGTGCAGCTTTAGTTTTTGGCTCTTCTACTTTTGCAGCAGGAGCTTTCTTTTTTGTAACAGTTTTTTTAACAGGTATTGGGTATTCGCTAATTTTCCACTCTTGATTATCTCCGCCAACTTCGTCCCATACTTGAATAAGTCCGCCGTCTTCGTCACTTAAATCTTTAACGTCTAATACTTTTTGGTTGAAAACATTTTTAATTACTTTGTGTCCTCTTGAAGCTGTGTTAAGTTCCCACTTTTGTGTATCAGTTTCTACATCTTCCCAAACTTGAACAAGAGTTCCGTTTTCTACACCTGTGGCAACAAGGTCTAAGGCCATGCCACTTGCTTTATTTATTACTTTAAATGTTTTTCCATCTACTTTTCTTGTTATCCACAATTCGTCGTCTGTGTGATTAACATTGCCTTGCTCAACACTTCCAAGTGCAGATGAACGTAAAATTTTGCCGCTTCTTTTGTTTATTATCAAATATGTTTTTTCTTTGCTTGCCGCTTTTGTTGCCATTAGTATTCGCTCCTTTTTAATTTAAAGTTTTTTGTGTATTATCATAGATAAATTTTAGTATCTTTTATACAAAATGTCAATTTAAAATCTTTTCCCTTTTTGAAAGATTTTTTATCATTTTTCACATATTTTGAGCTTTTAAGCCTATATTTCTTTAAATTAAACAATTTCTTTTCTATTTCATTATGCAAAGTGTATAAAAATACTCTGTTCAGCTCTAAAATTTTTTTCATCGAATAAATATAAATTCAAAAAAAATTCAAAAAATACTTAACTTTTTTACTTTAAATGTAGTATAATTGATACATTGTTTGTTGGAGGTGTGAATTTTGTCGGAAAATCAAAGTGCACAAAAAATGAAGTCGGTAAATGTAAAAAGATTTAACCCTGATATAACCAAGGGGCTTAATTCTTCACAAATTAATGAAAGAATATCACAAGAGCTTGTAAATCATGATAAAGGCGTAAAGACAAAATCTGAAAAACAGATTATTTTTGAAAACACCTTCACATTTTTTAATACTATAAATATAATACTTGCCATTTTGGTTTTACTTGTTGGTTCTTATAGAAATATCCTTTTCATGGGTGTAATAATAAGCAATGCCGCAATAGGCTCATTTCAGGGCATACGCTCCAAAAGGGCAATAGACAAACTCTCTTTAATATCGGCGCCAAAGGCTCATGTGGTGCGAAATGGAACTTTGTCTGAAATTGCTGTAAATGAAATTGTTTTAGACGATGTTTTATATTTGCAGGCAGGAAACCAAGTGTGTGCCGACTGCGTGGTTTCTGACCAAGCGGTAGAGGTTAATGAATCGCTTTTAACGGGCGAGTCTGATACAATTACTAAAAACATAGGCGACCTGCTTTTGTCTGGCAGTTTTATAGTAAGCGGTTCTTGCCATGCGGTTGTTGAAAATGTGGGCGAAGAAAACTATGCCACAAAAATTGCCAGCCAAGCAAAGTATGAAAAAGAGCAAAACTCTGCAATAATGCGCTCTTTAAACCTTATTGTTAAATTTATAGGTTTTAGCATAATTCCTGTGGGACTAATTCTATTTTCTAAACAGTTTTTCTTGCTTTCAGACAGCCTTGAAAACTCTGTCGTAAGCACGGTTGCAGCCCTTATAGGTATGATACCCGAGGGGCTTGTGCTGTTGACATCAGTTGTATTTGCCGTGACGGTAATAAGACTTGCAACGCATAAGACCTTGGTAAAAGAGCTTTACTGCTCTGAAACCCTGGCACGTGTTGACGTTTTATGTCTTGACAAAACAGGCACTATAACACAGGGCAGTATGCAAGTTGATGAAATTATTGATATGGACGGTTTTACAAAAGCCGATATTGAAACTGCCTTAAATCATTTAACTTGCGCATTAGACGACAACAATCCTACATTTGATGCGATACGTGAAAAATACAAGACAGAAATTTCAGACGAAATAAAAAGTGTAATTCCATTTTCCTCACAAAGAAAATGGAGCGGTGCAAACTTTTTAAAATGCGGAAGTTTTGTGATGGGTGCTGGTGAATTTATTTTTCCGGATACCATTAAAGACCATAAAAAACTAATAAACCCATATATTAAAAACGGACAAAGAGTTTTGGTGGTGGCAAAATCTGAAAATGATTTTATTGAAAAAACTTTACCACAAAACCTCACTCTTATGGGATTTATAATTTTAAGTGATAAAATAAGGCCTGAGGCAAAGCAAACCCTTAGATACTTTGCAAGCCAAGGCGTTTGTCTTAAAATTATTTCGGGCGATAATGCCGTGGCGGTTTCAAACATTGCAAAACGTGCCGGTCTTGAAGATGCACACAAATATATAGACTGCTCTACTTTAGATGACGAAACAAATTATGAAGAAGTGGTGGAAGAACACAGTGTTTTTGGCAGGGTTACACCACACCAAAAGCTTGAGTTTATAAAGGCGCTAAAACGAAAAGGCCACACTGTTGCAATGACAGGTGATGGAGTAAACGACGTTTTAGCTTTAAAAGAAGCTGATTGCAGCATAGCAATGGCATCAGGTTCTGATGCGGCACGGACGGTGTCTGACTTAGTTTTACTTGACTCAAACTTTGCCTCAATGCCGGTTGTAGTGCGAGAGGGCAGACGCTCTATAAATAACTTGCAGCGCTCAGCAACACTCTTTTTGTCAAAGACAATTTACTCTGTTTTCATGGCACTGCTATTTGTGTTTTTGTCAATTCCCTACCCATTCCAACCTATACACCTCACACTAATAAGCACATTGACCATAGGAATACCGTCATTTTTACTTGCACTTGAACCAAACAAGGCACGTGTTAAAGGTAATTTTTTGATAGGCGTTATAGCAAAATCATTTCCAGCAGGACTTACCACGGTATTTAATATAGTATTTTTATTGATATTTAAATATAGCATGGGTCTTACAAATGAACAATTTTCGACCCTTTGTGTCATTTCAACCACAATTACTGCAATAATACTTATGATAAGAGTTTGTTTCCCATTCAGCATAATGCGCTCAGCTTTAGTTTTATTTTTAAGCACTTGTTTTGTTGTTGCATTGATATATTTTAGCGACCTATTCTTCTTAGTGCCACTTAATATTTCCATGGTGATAATTTTAATACCAATAGTAATTTTTTCTTGTTGCAGTGTGACAGCGCTCACCCATTTTATAGAAACACCATTTATAAAAAACAAATTCAAAAATTTCAAATAAAACATTTGTTCGATTTTTTAGTAAAAAGCATTGCAATTTTAGGTTTAACAAAGTATAATATATTAGTTAATAGTTAATAAATACTTAAATAAATAAACGGAGGTTATTATGGCGGACGATAATAGATCAAAGGCGCTTGAAACGGCGCTTAGTGCAATAAAAAAATCTTATGGTGAGGGAGCAATTATGCGACTTGGCCAACACAGTAATTTAAATGTTGAGGCAGTGTCTACAGGCTCACTTTCCTTAGACCTTGCTTTAGGTGTAGGTGGACTTCCAAGAGGCAGAATTATAGAGGTGTATGGACCTGAATCATCAGGTAAAACCACCTTGGCTCTTCACTGCATAGCAGAGGGGCAAAAAAACGGAAATGCGGCTTTTATTGATGTTGAGCACGCACTTGATCCTGTGTATGCTGCCGCTTTGGGTGTAGATGTTGAGTCACTTCTTGTGTCACAACCTGACACAGGCGAGCAAGCTTTAGAAATTACTGAGGCTTTAGTGCGTTCTGGCGCTATTGATGTAATAGTTGTGGACTCTGTTGCGGCACTTGTTCCAAGGGCTGAAATTGAGGGCGAAATGGGTGATGCCCACGTGGGTCTTCAAGCAAGACTTATGTCACAAGCTTTAAGAAAACTTGCAGGCGCAATTTCAAAGTCAAACTGCGTTGCAATTTTTATAAACCAACTTCGTGAAAAAGTAGGCGTTGTCTATGGCAATCCCGAGGTAACTCCAGGTGGTCGTGCACTTAAATTCTACTCATCAGTTAGACTTGAAATAAGAAGAATAGAAGCGCTTAAAAACGGCACAGAGCTTATAGGTTCAAGAACAAGAGCTAAGGTTGTAAAAAATAAAACAGCTCCTCCATTTAGAGAGGCAGAGTTTGATATTATGTATGGCAGAGGCATTTCAAGAGTTGGCGAACTTATCGACATTGCTGTAAAACTTGACATAGTTGCAAAAAGTGGTGCGTGGTTCTCATATGAAGGTCAAAGACTTGGACAAGGCAGAGATAATGCGAAAAACTTCATTTCAGAAAATCCTGATATCTATGCTGAAATTGAGGCAAAGGTTAAAGAAAATTCTGATAAATTATATGCAAAAACTGCACCTAAGGCACCTGCTGCAACACCTGTAGCGGTTGAGGTCGCTCCTGCCCCTACAGGAAAAAGAAAAGCAGTTAAAGCCGACATAGACATTAAAGTTGATGACTAATGGTTATTACGGACATACGCCCCATTAAAAAGGGTTTAAATAATATCTACATAGACGGTGAGGCGGCAGTGAAGCTTGATAAAGAAATTTGCCTTATAAATCACGTAAAAATAGGGCAACATCTTAGTGATGAAGAACTTTTAGAGCTTATAAAAAAGTCAGAGCTTCGCCGTGCAAAAGAAAAAGCACTTTATATTCTAAGTAGCAGAAGTCACTCAAAAAAAGAGCTTATAGATAAAATTTCGAGAACCACCGACCGTGAGGCTGCAAAAGAAGCCTGCGAGCAAATGGAAGATTTGGGCCTTGTAAATGATGAAAGCTTTGCCAAAATGTATGCAAAAGAACTTTTTGTAAGGAAAAAATACGGCAAGATAAGGGTTCGTCAGGAACTCTTACAAAAAGGAATAGACAAAGAGCTTATACTAGAAGTTTTAGAAGAGTATGAGGAAGATCCTTCTGAAAAAATTCTGGAAATTTTAGAAAAAAAATATTCTCGGTATAAAGAAGATGAAAAAATAAAAAGAAGAGCGGTAGCGGCACTTCAAAGAATGGGCTATAACTGGGAAGAGATAAGGAGAGCTTTGGATAGTTGAGAGTTGATAATTGATAGTTGAGAGTTTTAGTGTACGCCTTTGGCGTTTATTAATTGAAAGAAAATGTAAAGCATTTTCCACAACAACTCTTCACTTTTCACTCTTCACTTTTCACTTAAATAATTATGAACGATTTAAATTTTACTCAGATGTTTGCCATGCAGAAAAAACTGCTGTCACTCAACCCAAAATGGGAGGCACATGAGCCAAAATTTGCCCGAAACAGAATTTTGTGGCTTATGGAAGAGCTTGGTGAAACCATAAGCATAATTAAAAAAAAGGGCGACGACAAAATAATGAACGACCCTATAGTGCGTGAGCATTTTTGCACTGAAATGGCAGATGTTTTAATGTACTTAAATGACGCACTCATATGCTATGGCATAACACCTGAAGAGTTTGCTACAGCATATGAAAACAAGCATCTTTACAATTTAGGAAGAGATTATGGTGCGCAAAACAATGCACTTTATAGTAAAAAAATAGATACTTAAGAAACGGAGCAAAACATGCAAATAAAAGTAGCAATGGTAAGTCTTGGCTGTGCAAAAAACCAAGTTGACGGTGAAATGCTCATGGCAACACTTAAAGACAATGGATTTATAACAGTAGACGACCCAGCCTTATCAGACATTGCAATAGTTAACACCTGTGGTTTTATAACCAGTGCTAAAGAAGAGTCAATAGGTGAAATTTTAGACCTAGTACAGCTTAAAGCAGAAGGTAAAATTAAAAAAATAGTCGTAACAGGTTGTCTTGCACAAAGATACCAAGACGAAATTATGAAAGATATTCCTGAAGCAGACGCCGTAATTGGCATAGGTGCAAACGGAGAGATTGCCACACTTCTTTTAGAGATGATGGGTGGCCACTCTGTTGAAAGTTTTCCTGATATGCTAAATATTCCACTGAATGGAAAGAGAGAGCTTTCCACCCCATCATATTTTGCATATTTAAAAATTG
The DNA here is from genome assembly GCA_964370405.1 of uncultured Eubacteriales bacterium. GTDB lineage: Bacteria > Bacillota > Clostridia > Oscillospirales > Acutalibacteraceae > SIG603. The sequence continues at coordinate 11,819 of CAYJJB010000026.1, forward strand.
CCGAGGGCTGTGACAACTGCTGTACTTACTGCGCAATACCTTTAATTCGTGGAAAATACAGAAGCCGTGAAATGGAAGACATTTTAGCCGAAGCAACTGAGCTTGTTAAAAATGGAGCAAAAGAACTTGTTCTTGTCGCACAAGACACCTCACGTTATGGAATAGATTTATATAAAAAATTCTCACTTGCAAGCCTTGTAAAAAAACTATGTAAAATAGAAAACTTAAAATGGATAAGACTTTTATACTGCTATCCTGATGCTATTACAGATGAACTTTTAGATGTTATTAAAAACGAAGAAAAAGTAGTAAAATATATAGACATGCCACTTCAACATGCAAGTAAGCGCATCTTAAAGCAAATGAATAGAACAGGAAGCCGTGAAGAACTAAGCGAGCTTATTGCAAAAATTAGAAAAATGATACCTGATATTACACTGAGAACCACCTTTATAACAGGTTTTCCTGGTGAATCAGAAGAAGATTTTACAGAGCTTTGCGAGTTTATTAAAGAACAAAAATTTGAGCATATGGGCTGTTTTGCTTATTCAAGAGAAGAGGGCACTATTGCCGCTGATATGGAAGACCAAATTGATGAAGATGTAAAACTGCGCCGTGCAGAAATTGTAACAGACACTCAGCTTAGAATTTTAGATGAGCAAAACGAGAGTCAAGTCGGCAAAGTATTTGAAGTTTTGGTTGAAGGATTTGACAGGTATGCCGAGTGCTATTTTGGCAGAAGCTATAAAGACGCACCCGATATAGACGGCAAAATTTTCTTTGCTGCAAGCAAAAAACCTGCTTACGGACAGTTTGTAAATGTGGAAATTACCGAGGTATTAGACACCGACCTTGTCGGAGTTATGATAAAATAAAATTTTGGAGGAAAAAAGTGAATTATAAAAAAATTTTGGCATGTACTTTAGCATGTCTAACAGTCGCTACAGCATTTAGCGCCTGTTCAAGTATTGGAGAGGTGGAAGTTCCATCTTCACAAGCAGATGACACTTCATCTCAAAGTACAACTGATGCAGATACTCAAGAAGAGAGCACCGATGACTTTGTACCTTTGTTTGAAAGCGATTATTACACAGACGACGGCTTATTTAAGGATTTAGTCGCAGCAGATTACATGGAAATTGGCGATTATTTAAGCCTTGAAATACCAGAGGATATCTTGACAGTAACTGACGAAGTTCTTGATTTGGAAGTTGAAAATTTACTTTCATCTTATACAGAAGTTAAAGAGCGCGAAGATGCCGAGTATTTAATACAAGACGGCGACACAGTTAATATTGACTATGTAGGCTCAGTAGATGGCGTTGAATTTGACGGTGGCTCTACACAAGGCGCTGGAACAGAGGTTACAATTGGTGTTACAAGCTATATAGACGGCTTTTTAGAGCAACTTGTAGGACATAAAAAAGGTGAAAACTTTGATATTGACGTAACTTTCCCTACAGATTATGGCAATACTGACCTTGCAGGCAAAGATGCTGTGTTTAACATAACAATCAACACAGTTTATGAAAATATTGTGCCAGAGTTTACTGATGAATTTATTTCAGGTATTTCAAATGGCGAATACGAAACTACACAACAGTATCTTGATGCTATAAAAACATCAAATTACAGAGTACAAAGAGATTCTTATGTTAATGTTCAAATTTTAGAGCTTGCAACATTTAACGAGCTTCCAGAAAACTTGATGACTTATCTTGAAGATGCCACAAGAAGCCAAATTACAAGCACAGCACTTAGCTATGGTGTGACAGAAGAAGACATTGTTTCTCAGTACGGATTTACAACAGTTGATGAGCTTATTGCCTCAGAAAAAGAAAATTTGGAAGCAAATGCAAAAAATATAATGATAGTTCAGTATATTGCTCAAGAAAACGACCTAAAAATGACAACTGAAGATATTAATGAATATTTTGGAGTTCTTGACTGGTCATCATATGAAACACAGTACGGTGAAAATTATCTAAAAAATATTGCTATGAATAACGCCGTTTACGAGTTTATTGTTACAAATTAATTATAAAACCAAAAAGAGGCTGTGACATAATGTCACAGCCTCAGCGTGTGCAAAAATCTGCAAGACAAGGAACAAATTCTTGCAAATGACTGAGCAATACGAGGGTATGTGAGGGAAATTTGCAAGTGTTTGCGGGTTTTTCGACAGTCTAAAGCAGTGACACAATTGTCACTGCTTCTTTATTACTTATTCACTTAACATTTTGCCCATTAAAACACCCATTAAAGATGCCATCATAAGTCCTCTTGTCCATCCACTTGAGTCGCCTAGGCAATGTAAATTTTCTATATTTGTATTAAACTGTTCGTCCATTTTTACTTTATTGCTGTAAAATTTAAGTTCTGGTGAATAAAGCAGTGTTTCTATTGATGCAAATCCTGGCACCACGTGGTCTACTGCCTGAATGAAATTAATAATGTTAACCATTGCTCTGTATGGCATTGCTGAGCTTATGTCGCCTGCAACAGCGTCAGGCAAACTTGGTCTTACATTAGAATTTGCCAGTTCTTTTTGCCATGTGCGTTTACCGTCAAGAATATCGCCATATCTTTGTACAAGTATTGAGCCACTAGCAAGCATATTTGTAAGCTCGCCAATCTTTTGTGCATATGCAATTGGCTGATTAAACGGCTCTGTAAAATTGTGAGAGCAAAGTATTGCAAGGTTTGTATTTCCCGATTTTAATTCCTTATATGAATGACCATTCACTACAGCTAGGTCATTGTCGTAATTTTCTTGGCTTACAAATCCACCTGGATTTTGGCAAAATGTTCGCACCTTATTTTTAAAAGGTCTTGGATAGCCTATTAGTTTTGACTCATAAAGTACGTTGTTAACCTCTTCCATTATTTCATTTCGCACTTCTACCCTAACGCCTATGTCAACAGTGCCTGGTTGATGCATTATTTTATGCGACCTACATAGATTTTCAAGCCAATCCGCACCTTTTCTGCCTGTGGCTATTACTGTATGTTTTGCATAAATTTCTTTGTGCTCATTATCTACTTCAATTTTTACACCAATACATTTTTCATTTTCAATAATTACATCTTCGCACTTTGCACCAAACAAAATTTCTACACCATTTTCTATAAGGTACTCCTCAATTTTAGCATAAATCTCCTGTGCTTTTTCTGTGCCTAAATGTCTTATTGGACAGTCTACAAGTTTTAAGCCTGCTTGAATGGCTTTTTTTCTTATTTCCTTAATTTTCTCATTTTCGCTAACACCTTCAATTTTAGTATCGGCTCCAAACTTAAGATAAATTTTATCTGTATAATCTATAAGCTCAATTGTTTTGTCCTCTCCTATAAGCATAGGCAAATCGCCGCCTACTTCTGGGCTTAGTGATAATTTGCCGTCAGAAAAAGCACCAGCGCCCGAAAAACCTGTTGTTATATGACAGTAAGGCTTACAGTTCACACATTTTTTTGTCTTTATTTTTGGGCAATATCTTTTGCCTATTGGTCTTCCTTTTTCAAGTAAGACAATTTTTTTATCCTTATTATTTGTAATTGCTTCAAACGCCGTAAATATTCCGGCAGGGCCTGCACCCACAATAACTATATCGCAGTTCATAATTTCCTCCAAATTAAATAAGTTCGGCAGATTTTCCACCGAACTTAAGTATATCATATTAATTTTAAAATTATCACATAAAATTTGTAAACAAAACAATTTTGTTGTTATGCATAAAATTCCTCATTGGTTTTTGATGATTTAAGCTGAAGCTTTGTTGCAACTTCGCTTACCAAAATGCAAGCTACAAAAGAAGATGCTATTGCAATACATGCAAACAGCGGACCGTTAGGAGTTGTAAATCCACTTGCTGCCGCAGGTATAAATGCTACACAAAATCCTGCAAGCATTCCTGCCCACGCACCAGCTTTATTAATTTTTTTATAATGCAGAGTAAGCACATATGGCGCTAAGAAAGAGCCTGATATTATACCCCAAGAATATGACATTAAATCAATAATTGGTGTGTCGCCTATTGCTATAAGGTAACTCATAACAACAAAAGCAAGGCAAAAAACTCTGGTTAAGTTTGCAGTCTTTTTACTATCAAGTGACGGTATGAAGCTTTGTTTTATAAAATCCATTACAAAAGTTGAGCACGCTGTAAGGCTTATTCCAGACAAAGTTGACACTGAGGCAGAAATTAATAAAACAAGTATTACACCCACCAAAATATCTGGCAGTCCTGCGCTTTCAAGCATTAAGGGAACTAGGTAATCTGTGCCGCCCTCTGGCAAGGTATTTCCGAAAAACAGGTGAGAAAGCGAACCTATAAAATATCCACCACCTGCAATTAAAAATGCAAAAAATGTTGAAATTATAACGCCTCTTTTTACCTCTTTTTTATCTTTAATCCCATAATATTTGTGCACCATTTGAGGCAAACCCCAAGTGCCAAAACTTGTCATTAAGACCAAGGCTATAAGCGATACTGTCGTGTTAAAATTAAGCGGCAACATTTCATTTTGTGACATGTAGTCCACCATATTATTAAACCCATTTGCAAGCCCACCCACAGGCTCTGACATTACAACAAGAACAATAAGCACAATAACGCCCACTATCATGACAAAACCCTGCACAAAATCTGCCTTAAGCATAGCTGTATAGCCACCTAAAACAATTAAAAATGCACTTGCAACAGCAATAATAATCATGCAAATATTTTCATCAATTCCTAAAATAACGGTGCACACGCTTGTAAGACCCTTGTAAACTGATGCAGAGTACGGAGTTAGAAAGAAAAATATTACAAGGCATGCAAAAAGCCGCATTGCAGGGCAATTAAATCTTTTTTCAAAAAGCTGTGGCATAGACTTAATTCGCCATTTTTTTGTTATTTCACGAGTTTTATCCGCAAGCACCAACCACGCTAATAGCGAACCAAAAATAGCATTTCCCACACCTACAAGTATGCTGAAAAGACCAAAGTTCCAACCACTTCCGCCTGAATATCCTATAAACATTACCGCACTAAAATAAGATGTGCCATAGCTCATTGCTGAAATCCACGCACCGGCATTCCTTCCGCCCACAGTAAAATTAGCCATACCCGATGAGCTTTTTGAGTACATTAGTGCTATCAAAACCATTGCAAGCCCGTAAATTGCAATGACAATAATAATTGTTAGTTGTCTGTCCATTTAAAATCCCTCTCTTTTCTTACTTTAGCGATTTTAAGCTTTTAATCGCTAAAGTGCAATGTCAGTATAACACAATAATATAATAATTGCAAGCAAAATTTGACTTTTTGCAAATAATTTATAACACATTAAAAAGATACTATGACAAAATTTTCATAATGTAAAAAACTCGTGGGGCGCCCCTGTGTGCTCGCCCGAAACTAATGGTAAAATCCAAGGTTTCGGGCGGTCACATAGGACCGCCCCTACATTTATTTATCAATTTGACAAAAATTATTTTATTTCGCCACAACCTCTTTGGGTTTAACTGCTAATTTTTTCATTGCTTCTTCAAGGTCTTTTTTGTCGCTTTTCTTATAAATGAAATTTGGAACTACTATAAATGGTATGCCTATTATAGATAAATATGCAAGGTCTGGCTGCGAAATGTATAAATAAACGAATAAACATGCCCACAAAAATCCGCCTGTTGCCATGATTATTTTTGAATAGAAATTTTTTACAAAGCCATATTCAATATTTTCGCCATCAACTTTTCCTTTTATCATGGTTGTAAACGGTCTTTCAGAGTCTTTACTGTAGTAAAAGTAAAATTCGTTTTCCTCAATTTTTCCTCTCAAAGCTCCGCTTCTAAAAGGCACATCTTGTTTATCTGTAGTCATTCTTGCCTTAAGCCTTTCAAGAAAACCCTCTTCTGTTTTAATATTCATTTTCCCCATTCCTTTACTGTTTAATTCTTAATCCTTAATAATGCCATACAGCACTAAGTCGTGGTAAACTCCATCTTTTTTTATGTGCATGCGCCTTGTGCCTTCGTATTTCATTCCAATTTTTTCCATAACTTTGCCAGAGGCAGGGTTTATTGCAAAAAAGCTTGCGAAAACCCTGTTATATCCTTTTTCTTCAAAGGCAAATCTAATGACTTCTTTTGCCGCCTGTGTGGCATAGCCTTTGCCCCAATGTTCTGGCACTATCCAGTACCCAAGCTCACCTGAATTATGTGCGCTTAAATTTGAAAGTCCTATACAGCCTATAAGCTCGCCCGTTTTTGCTATTTCAACCGCAAACTCATAGCACTTGTTGTTTAAAAAATTCTCCTCATGCCTTGATATCCAGTCGAGAGCATGTTTTGTTGTGTATGGCCTTGGAATTGCAAGTGTTGTTTTATATATCTTTATATCAGAGCAAGAAATTGCCACAAACTCGGCATCTTCTTTTGTAAAAAGTCTTAAATTCAAGTCAGGCGTTTTCAAAATATTTTTTGTCATTCTTCCATAACTCCTTCTATAGTTTGTTCTACAATGCTTTCCATCATATCATAACTAAGCCCCGATTGCACAGCGCCAAATATTGCACCGCTTTCATCTATCATAAATGTTGTTGGATATACTCTTATTGAATAGTCGTTAAAAGCCTGAGAATTTTCATCCATTAATACAGGGAAGTCATACCCATTATCGCTTAAAAAACTTGATATATGGTCCACAGAGCCCTCTTGCCCATAATTTGGAGCAGCAACGCCTAACACAACTACGTCCTCTTCGTTATAACCATAATTTTCATAAAGCGCTTGTATATACGGCATTTCTTCTTGACAAGGTGGGCACCAAGTTGCCCAGAAATTAAGGAAAACAACTTTTCCTTTATAATCAGACAAAGTGTGCTCATTGCCAAATTGGTCTAAAAGTGTCATGTCAGGTGCCAAAATAACATCTTCGTCCTCACTTACTTCACTTTCAACTTGACTTTGCTCCTGTGCAGTAGTGTCTACAGCTCCAAAAGTTGAGAGGTAATTTGTTATATTGTTCATAAATCCTGTAAGGGTCATTATTCCCATGAAAACAAGGAGCACTGCACCTACTTTTGCTGTGTATTTTACAATTTTTTGATGCTTTTTAAAGAAATTTAAAAGCGAGGCGGTAAAAATTCCGACAAGTAAAAACGGAATTATAAAACCAAGTGCATATACTCCTATAAGTACCAGCCCTGTGCTCATAGAACCTGAAGAGCCTGCAAGAAGTAGAACACTGCCCAAAGTAGGACCAATGCACGGCGTCCATGCAAAGCTAAAGGTAAAACCTAAAATAAGTGCAGGTATTGGCCCCATTGCAAAACGGTTCACCTTAAATTTAAGCCTGTGCTCACCACTTAGCCCTGCCACATTTCCAAAAAGTCCAAATTGGTAAAGACCAAAAAATATCATTACTATACCGCTAATTCGTGCAAACCACATGCGATTGTCATTAAAAAATGCACCAAGCGCAGTAAAACCTAAACCCAGTAGGAAAAATGTTATGCTTATACCTATTACAAAAAATAGGGTGTTAATAAATACTTTTTTTCTAGGGTAAATTGTATTTTCGTTTTCATCTTTCTGTGCTGTTCCACCTGCTAAATAGCTAAGATAAAGCGGTAATAGTGGCAAAACACAAGGCGAGAAAAAACCTATAAGGCCTTGAATAAAAACTGTTAATGTAGATACATTTACTTCTAAGTCGAACCCGTTCATAAGGTCCTCCCTTCTGCCAATTATTTGGCAACGGAAAGCATAAGTTTTATTCTGTTTTCTTGATTAACTTTTGTAGCTCCTGGGTCGTAATCAATTGGTACAATATTGGCAAACTCATGCGTTTCTCTAATCTTTCTTATCATACCTTTGCCCACAACATGGTTTGGAAGACACCCAAAAGGTTGTGCGCAGACAATATTTTCATATCCCTGCTCTATAAGCTCAAGCATTTCAGCGGTTAACAGCCATCCTTCACCCATTTTGCAGCCCCTTCCTATATAAGGTTTTGCAAGAGATTTTAAATGCTCATAACTTGCTGGAGCAGTAAATTTGCTGTCTTTTACGGCAGATATAAGCTCTGTTTCAAAAGATGTTAGGTAATTGAGTAAGGTTTTAATTACTTTTTTCTTTATCTTGCTTCCACCATAAAGATCTATGTCCTCTACTCTGTTATCTATTTTAAATAGTAAGAACCCTAAAATGCCAGGCACCATGACCTCGCAATTTTGTTCTTCCAAAAATTTTTCAAGCTCATTATTTGCAAGTGGCGAATATTTTACATATATTTCACCAACTATGCCAACTTTTGTCTTTTTAAGCTTAATTGTTTCTATCTTTTCAAAATCTTTTACGATATCCTTAAAAATAGGTTTTGCCTCTCTTAAAGAAAAGCTTTTCCCTTTATCAAAATCATTACAAATACTTTTTGTCCATTTTTTTACTAAGGCTTCGGTTTCACCTTTGTTTGCTTCATATGGCTTTACTTGATTTTTTAAAAGCATTAAAATATCACCGTAAACCATAGCTGCTACCGCACGCCTTAGCATGGGAAGAGTCACCTTAAATCCACTGTCGGTTTCAAGACCAGAGAGATTTACAGACACAACGGGTATTTGCCCCATACCAGCTTTAATAAGTGCCTTTCTTAAAAGATGTATGTAGTTTGATGCACGGCACCCGCCACCTGTTTGTGACATCATTAAAGCCACCTTATCAAGGTCATAGTTACCGCTTTTAAGCGCATGTATCATTTGACCTATCGTTAAAAGAGCCGGGTAACAGGTGTCGTTGTGCACGTATTTTAAACCCTCGTCCACAAGCTTTTGGTCTGTATCTTTTAAAAGCTCAACCTCATACCCAAAACTTTCAAAAACTTTTTGAAGCATATCAAAATGTATTTCTATCATATTTGGAAATAATAGCTTATGCGTTTTTTTCATTTCCTTTGTAAAGGGAACTCTGTGTTCTATTTCCTTTTCGTCTTGCAACTTAAACACTCCCATCCACTGCAGAAAACAGACTGCGAAGTCTAATTTTTACCGCACCTAAATTTGTAATTTCATCAATTTTAATCTGTGTGTATATTTTATTTTCATCTTCCAAAATAGACCTTGTTTCATCTGTGCAAATTGCATCAACTCCGCAACCAAAAGACACAAGTTGAACCAAGTTTAAATTTGGATTTTTACTTTTGGCAACATATTTTGCAGCGGCATAAAGCCTTGAGTGGTAGGTCCACTGGTTTAAAACCTTAGTCGGAAATTTATCTACTAAACTTGACACGGCATCTTCACTTATAACAGCTGCACCGCAGTCGCAAATTAGTTTGTCTATACCATGGTTAATTTCACCATCTAAATGATATGGCCTTCCTGCCAAAATTATAATTTGTCTGCCCTCGTCTGTCGCCTCTTTTAAATATTGTTGTCCTGTCACTCTTATATTTTCAAGAAAGCTTTCATACTCGGCATAAGCCTTGTCTGTAGCAAGTTTTACATCTTTTAGCTCTATTCCTTTAAAATATTTTTGCAAAATAAGCGTCATTTTTTTAGGGAAGTCTTTTCTTCTGTGAATGCCTACATAATCGCTTATGTATTTTATATCTTTAAGGACTTCAATATTTGCACCGATTACCTCAGGATAATATGCAACAACTGGACAGTTATAATGATTATCACCCATATTTTCATCAATATTATATGTCATACATGGGTAGAAAATGGTGTTAGCTCCGCTTTCAAGCAGGGTTTCCACATGTCCGTGTATAAGTTTTGCAGGATAGCACACTGTGTCAGACGGTATGGTGTGCTGGCCTTTTAAATACATTTTTCTTGTAGATAAGGGAGATGTATGCACGCCATAGCCCAAAGATTTAAAGAAAGTATGCCAAAACGGTAGAAGTTCAAACATATTTAAAACAAGAGGAATACCCACAGTTTCCTTGTCTGTTTCAAAATTTTCATAGCTTGCTAAAAGATTTTGCTTATATTCATATAGATTATAAACTTTTCTACTACTTTTTACATGCAGTGGATTTTCACACCTATTTCCACCTATAAAACGTCTTCCGTCATCAAATATATTTACAGTGAGTTTACAATGGTTTTGGCACATTTTACAAGTGGTCGCAATTACCTCATGTTTAAAATTTTCCAAATTTTTTGCACCCAAAATAGTGCTTGTATCTCCAACTTTATGCTCTTTTCCATATAAAGCTGCACCAAAAGCGCCCATAAGTCCTGAAATATTTGGCCTTACCACGTTTTTATCTATCTCTTGTTCAAAGGCACGCAGCACAGCATCGTTTAAAAACGTTCCGCCTTGCACCACTATATTTTCGCCCAAATCGGCACTGCTTCCAGCTCTAATTACCTTGTACAGTGCATTTTTTACAACACTTATCGAAAGTCCTGCCGAAATATTTTCAACACTTGCGCCATCTTTTTGCGCCTGCTTTACAGAGGAGTTCATAAACACCGTGCACCTAGTGCCGAGGTCTACAGGCTTTTGTGCAAAAATTCCTCTTTTTGCAAATTGGTCTATGCTCTCGCCAAGAGCCATTGCAAAGGTTTGTAAAAACGAGCCACAACCTGATGAACATGCCTCATTTAAAAATATATTGTCTATTGTCTTGTTTCTTATTTTAAAACATTTAATGTCCTGTCCACCTATGTCAATAATAAAGTCAACATTTGGCAAAAACTTTTTAGCCGCAGTAAAATGCGCCACAGTTTCAACCACACCTGCATCAAGGTGAAATGCATTTTTAATTATCTCTTCACCATAGCCCGTACTTGTTGCACAAAGTATTTTTATATCGGGATACTTGTTATAAACGTCAATTAAAAAGTCTTTTACAAGACTTACAGGGTTTCCTTTGTTTTCCATGTATTTATAAAGGACTATTTCCTCATTTTCATTTATTAGCACCGCTTTTAGTGTTGTAGAGCCTGCATCAATTCCTATATATCCTATTTTAGACTCTGTAAGTTCTGATACTTTAATCCCTTCATTGATTTTATGTCTTAAAGCAAATTTTTCATAGTCGGCTTCGTCTTTAAAAAGAGGATTACAACTTGAATACTCTGCACCCTCATAATTTTTTGTCAGTTTATCAAGTAGCTCGGAAATGCTAAAATAGCTGTCTTGCTCGCAAAGAAGTGCTGCACCAAGTGCCACATAATAAAGTGAATTTTCCGGACAAGTGCCATTTAACCCAAGCGTTTTGTCAAATGCTTCTCTTAAATTTTTTATGTATGTAAGAGGACCGCCAAGGTATAAGACCTTGCCACCTATTTCTCTGCCCTGCGCAAGTCCTGCAATTGTTTGATTGACAACAGCGTAAAAAATGCTTTGTGAAATATCCTCTTTTTTTGCACCTTGATTTAACAGTGGCTGTATGTCAGACTTTGCAAAAACACCACAACGTGATGCAATGCTGTAGGTTTTACTGCTATCATTTGCAAGCTCATCCATTTGACTTGGTGTAATGTTTAAAAGTGTCGCCATTTGGTCAATAAATGCGCCTGTGCCGCCTGCACAGCTTCCGTTCATTCTAACCTCAGGCATACCGCTTACAAATAAAATTTTGGCATCTTCACCGCCAAGCTCAATTATTACATCGGCATCTTTAAAATATGTACTTGCCGCTATTCTTGTTGCATATACTTCTTGAACAAACTGAAGGGAAAGCTCTTGTGCAATGCCCATACCGGCAGAGCCTGATATGCTTATTCTCATATCCGAATCATTTGGAAACTGCTCTTTAATTTCATTTAAAAATCTCGTAGCACTTTCACGAATTTTTGAAAAATGCCTTTCATAAAAACTATATACAATCTCGTTCTTTTCATTTAAAACCACACATTTAATTGTAGTTGATCCAATATCTAAACCTATGCAAAGCATCTAACAAATTACCCCGTTTCTAAAAGAAAAATTTAATATCTATCCAAATTAATATTATAATATTTATATATGAACAATTCAAGTTAAATTTTAATGTAATAATGAATTATGTGTAAAAGTTGACTTTTAAATGGCTGTATTGTATAATTTTTTAATGATAATTACGTGAAATGGAGTATTAATTGTGAGTGCAACTTTTAAAAACATGATAGAAATTACAATATTTGGCGAGAGTCATGGCAAAGCAATAGGTGTAGTACTTGGAAATTTGCCAAGCGGAATTTGCCTTGACTTTGAGGAAATTGAAAGAGAAATGGCAAGAAGAGCGCCAGGCGGTGACACACTTTCAACAAAAAGAAAAGAAAAAGACAAAGTAGAAATTATGAGCGGAATTTTAGACGGCGTAACAACTGGCGCTCCGCTTATGGCTTTGATTAAAAACGAAGATAGCCACTCAAAAGATTATTCCATGCTTAAAACCCACATGCGCCCCTCCCACAGCGATTTTCCTGCATTTATTAAATATAAGGGATATAACGACGTGCGTGGTGGCGGACATTTTTCAGGAAGAATTACCGCACCTATCGTTTTTGCAGGAGCTGTTGCAAAGCAAGTTTTAATGAAAAAAGGTATAGAAATTTTTGCGCATATTTCATCAATTAAAAACATCAGTGATGATAAGTTTGGCACATTTATAAGCGATGAAGAAAAACTGGCACTTAAAAAGCATAAGTACCCCGTTTTAAAAAATGGCATTTATGAAAAAATGGTAGAGTGCATAGAAAATGCGGCACAAAACTGCGATTCTGTAGGTGGAAAGGTTGAGTGCATGATTACTGGAATACCAGCAGGTCTTGGACAACCTTTTTTTGACAGCGTAGAAAGTCAAATGGCAAGGCTTATGTTCTCTGTCCCTGCTGTAAAAGGCATAAATTTTGGCATAGAAAATATTGACACACTAACAGGCTCAAGTGCTAATGATGAATACCGCTATGAAAATGATAAGGTTATAAGTAGCACGAATAATAACGGTGGAATTTTGGGTGGAATAACAAATGGAATGCCTATAGTTTTTAGTGTTAGCATTAAGCCAACTCCCTCAATAGCAAAAGAGCAGTTAACAGTTGATGTCGATAAAAAAGAAAACACCACCATAACTATACACGGAAGGCACGACCCTTGCATAGTGCCTAGAGCGGTGTCGGTAATAGAAGCAATGGCGGCGCTTTGTATTTTAGATTTAATGAGATATACGGAGGAATAGAACTTGAAAGATTTAAGTGAATTACGAGTTGAGATAGACGAAATTGATAGTAAAATTGCAGAGCTTTTTGAAATGAGAATGGATATTGCAAAAAACGTTGTGCTTTACAAAATAGCAAATAACATGGAAATTTTTCAGCCTGAAAGAGAAAAAGAAGTGCTCCTTAAAAACTGCAAAAGAATTCAAGAAGAAAATATAAAACCATACGCAAATGACTTTTTTCAAAATTTGATGGACTTATCAAAAGAATATCAAAAAACATTTTTAAAAGACTAAATAAAACATAAAAAACCTCGCATGATGTCTGAATCATGCGAGGTT
>CAYJJB010000027.1:0-24991 GCA_964370405.1 uncultured Eubacteriales bacterium
AATTGTTTTTTTTATTATTTTGTATTATACTGCTATAGAAAAGGAGTTGTTTTTTATGTTAATTGATTCACTTAGAAGCATTATTATGGGGTATCCTGTCAATATAGAAAGTGTGATGGCACAAATTCTTTCAGTGCTTGTTATTATAGCACTTATTTTGCCACTTCACGAATTTGCACATGGTTTTGTTGCAGTAAAGCTTGGAGATCCCACACCTAGATATGATAAAAGACTTACACTAAACCCTCTTGCAAGTATAGACCCCCTAGGTTCGCTTGCAATGCTTTTGTTTGGGTTTGGTTGGGCAAAGCCTGTTCAAGTTAATCCAAGGTATTTTAAGTCGCCTAAAAGAGATATGGCGATAGTTGCAATTTGTGGACCACTTTCAAATTTACTTGCCGCTGTTGTAGGTGAGTTTATAAGAATTGCTTTAATTGTAGGCGGAGTTATAAATGCTTCACACTTTGTTTCACAGTTTTTGTTTTCTTATGTAATAATAAATATTTCACTTGCTGTCTTTAATTTAATACCTATACCACCGCTTGATGGCTCAAGAGTAGTATCAGCTTTTTTAAGTGACAGAGCAATGTATACTTATTATAGATATCAAAATATTTTGTTTATGGCATTTTTTGTTATAATGTTTTCAGGGTATTTATCAGGACCTATAAATGTTGCAAGAAACTTCTTTTATGATATAGTTTTCAATATTGCGTCATTTCCTTTTTACCTTGCGGGCGTAAATTTAGGGTGATATATGGTGAAACTTTCATATAAATTTGAGGTTTTTGAAGGCCCTCTTGATATGCTACTAATGCTTATTTCTAAAAATAAGCTAAATATTTATGATATTAATATTTCCACGCTTTTATCTCAGTATTTAGAGCAAATTGAGATTATGAAAGAGCGTGATATGGATATTGCAAGTGAATTTATGGAGATGGCAACAAGGCTTGTATATATAAAAAGTGTATCACTTCTTCCAAAACATGAGGAAGAGGAAGATTTAAGACAAGAGCTTACAGGGCAACTTTTAGAATATCAAAAATGCAAAGAAATAGCACAAATCTTATCACAAAATGTAAACATGGACAAGCTTGTAAGAGAGCCTGAACAAATTCCTGCCGATTTAGTCTATAAAAGACTTCATAAGTGTGAGGAACTTATAAAATATTATTTATCAGCCGTTGGCAGAGGAAAAAGGTTTTTACCGCCTCCGGTACAGCGCTTTTCAGGCATAGTTGCACACGAATTTGTATCGGTTGGCTCACAGGTTGTTTACCTTCTTAGAAAACTTTGGAAAAGAGGAAGTAGGCAGTTTAATGAATTATTTGTGGATAAAGAAAATAAGTCAGAACGTGTTGCCGCTTTTCTTGCAGTTTTAGAACTTATTAAAAGCAGACGTGTGAAAGTGCAAGGTGAAGGTGATGACTGCATGGTTACATTAATAAATGGGAGGGGCTTAAATGGAGATGAATAGGTTATTAGGCACGGTTGAGGCAATTATATTTTCATCTGCTGAACCTGTTTTGTGCTCAAGAATAATAGATGTACTAGATATTACAGAAATTGAGTTTGGACTAATTGTTTCAGAGCTTGATAAAAAATATAATACAGATGATAGTGGAATTTTGCTTTTAAGACTTAATAATTCTTTACAATTTTGCAGTAACTCCACATATATTAAAGAGATTAGGGAAATAATGGATTTAAAGAGAAACACTCCATTATCTGTGGCAGCAATGGAAGTTTTGTCTTTAATTGCATATAATGAACCTGTAACAAAGGCTTTTATAGAGCAGGTAAGAGGCGTTGACTGCTCGGGCGTTGTTGCAAGCCTTACACAAAAAGGCCTAATTGAAGAACGTGGCAGATTAGAGCTTCCTGGAAGACCATTGCTTTATGGTACGACAGATATATTTTTAAGATGCTTTCAAATTGATTCACTCACTCAGCTTCCACCAATTCCTCATGATGAGGAGGAAGAAGAAAAAGATAGTGGAGAAGATGATGAAAATAACTCTGAACTTGGTGAGGAAAAACTATGATAGTTCTTATAATTATTTTAAGTATTTTACTGGGTATTCCTCTGCTTGTGTTTTTACTGTTACTTTTTCCGGTAGCGTTTGATGCAAGATATGACAGCGAAGGTGTGTATTTAAGTATAAGGTACCTATTTATAAAAAAAGTAATACTCTCAAAAACAGAGGATGCAGTAGATGTTCAAGAGTTAGAAGAAAAAGCTCAAGAAGAAACAGAAAAAGAAGAGAGCAAAATAATGGCGCTACTAAAGAAAAAAGGTCTTAAAAATTTGCTTTCACTGCTTAAAGAGCTTTTAAAACTTGCATTTGGCACACTTAAAAAGATAGTTAAGAAAATAAAAATTAAATACCTTTTAGTCAATGTAGATGTGTCAACAGATA
Source organism: uncultured Eubacteriales bacterium (assembly GCA_964370405.1). GTDB lineage: Bacteria > Bacillota > Clostridia > Oscillospirales > Acutalibacteraceae > SIG603. Next base: position 2,424 of record CAYJJB010000027.1, read on the forward strand.
ATGCAGCAGACACAGCGATAAGATATGGGCAGGCATGTGCAGTAGTGTATCCATTTGTGTCGGGTTTTGCATCTATTGCAAAATGCAAAAAGAGTAGTGCAAATGTTTCACTTGACTATAAACGAGAACATGATATTATAGATGTAAAGATAAAAGGAAGTATTAGGCCTATATTTGTAGTTATACATGGATTTGGTCTTGTTATAAAAGCTTTACCGTATATAAAACAGCTAAGAGCATAACTAATTTAAAATATTGGAGGAAATAAAATGAGCGACAATAATGTAAAAAATTTAATGGAAAACACCATGCAAAAAATAAAGGAAATTATTGATGTTGATACTGTTATGGGGACTCCTATCACAACACCCGATGGCACAACAATCATTCCAGTGTCAAAAGTAAATTACGGATTTGCCTCAGGTGGATCTGACATAGCCTCAAAAAGCAAACCAAATTCAGATTTATTTGCAGGTGGTGCAGGTGCAGGTGTAACGGTTACTCCAATTGCGTTTTTAGTTGTATCAAATGGAAATGTAAAAGTGCTTCAAATTGAACCATTTACAAGTTCTGTAGATAGAGTGGTTCAAAGTGTACCTGATATAGTGGACAAAATTAGCTCATTTTTCTCTAAAGGCGAAAAAGATCAAGAAGAAAAGATAGAAGAATAAATCAGCTTAGCCTGACATAGTAATATTTCAGGGTAGGTGATGAGTTTGAAAATTAAAATTTTCTCATTAGTTTTTGTGCTATTAATTATATTTAATTGTGGGATTAATGTGTCGGCAGAAGATGTAACAGTGTCGGCACGTTCTGCAGTGCTTTTTGACCCACAAACAAATGAAGTTCTATATGAAAAGAGTGCATATGAAGAGCTTGCAATGGCGAGTACCACAAAAATTATGACTGGTTTTATCTGTGCTGAGCATATAAAGCGAAATTCTGATGAGCTTGTAAGCATTACCGATGAAATGGTAATGGTGGAGGGCTCATCAATGGGGCTTAAAAGCGGCGATACAGTACTTTTGTCCGATTTGTTAGCTGGAATGCTTTTGCCATCTGGAAATGATGCGGCAAATGCGGTCGCAATTCATTTATCTGGAAGTATTGATGAATTTTTAAAGCTTATGAATGAAAAAGCAGTGCAGATTGGAATGGAAAACACTCATTTTGAAACGCCATCAGGACTTGATGGCCAACTGCATTATACAACAGCATATGACATGGCACTGCTTACTAAAGAAGCTATTAAGAATGAGGTGTTTTTAAGCTTTTTTGGGATGAAAAATTATACGGTTGAGTATAATGGCGGTACTTCATCACTGAATTTAAGTAATCACAACAGGCTTTTAACAAGCTATCAACACTGCATAGGTGGGAAAACAGGTTATACTGATAAAGCAGGAAGATGCCTTGTTACTGTTTCAAGGCAGTATAATTATGATTTAATATGTGTTACACTTGATGCTGGAGATGACTGGAATGACCATATGAAATTATTTGATTATGGTTTTATAGGACTTGAACCCACGCATTTTGGCGAGGAATTTTATCAAATAGCAGATGTTTCTGGCTCATACTTTACAGTACAAATTTTTGAGAGTGTGAGAGCAAGTAAAAACGATGAAAAAATAGAAAGAAAAATATTTCTACCAAGATTTATATATTCTGCCTCATATAGTAGAGGTGAAGTTATAGGCAGTGTTGTCTATTATAAAAATGGAGAAATTTTTGATTTGGATATAATAATTTATTGAAAGTAAGGGTAAAAAAATGGCAAGGGATTGCAGATTGCAAAAAATGCTAGCCGAATGTGGTGTAGCATCGAGAAGAAAAGCAGAGGAACTTATAGTAAAGGGTCGTGTAAAAGTTAACGGTAGACCAACAAAACTTGGTGATAAAGTTGATGTAAAAAAAGACATTGTTACGGTAGATGGAGAAAAAGTTACACCACCTGCAAGTAGCAAGGTTTACATAATGCTTCACAAACCACGTGGGTTTATCACAACTATGAATGATGAAATGGATAGAAAATGCGTGGCAGAGCTTATTAAAGATGTGCCAGGACGTGTGTATCCTATAGGACGACTTGATAAGGATTCTGAGGGTATACTATTTATGACAAATGACGGAAACTTTGCAAACACAATTTCTCATCCGTCAGGACATATTTCAAAACTTTACAGGGTAACGGTTAGACCTGCAATTACAGAAGAGCAAATTACCACAATGTCCATAGGCATGGTAATAGACGGGGTTAAAACAGCTCCATGCTCGGTAAGGGTTTTAAGCGAAGAAAAAAGCAGAACTGTTTTGGAAATTGTACTAAACGAAGGCAGAAACAGGCAGATAAGAAAAATGTGCGAAGGACTTAATTTAGAAGTTGCAAGACTTAAAAGAGTGGCTATAGGGCCTGTTAAACTTGGTATGCTTCAACCGGGAAAATACAGAGATTTGACACCAGATGAAATAAGACGTCTTACAACAGCTTCTGCAAAGGCAAGAGAGAAAGGAAGAGGAAAAGAGAATGATAGAAATACTTCCAATGAAAAACAAAGAAGAAGAAACACTCCTACTAAACGTAATTCCACAAAAAGGAAATAATGCAAGAGTGCTTCAAATGACTGAAAAAGGTGAAGTGCTTGGATATGTGGCGATTGACTTAAAAGATGAATATCTAAGATTTTTGCATTTTGAAATTTATGCAGATCCTAACTTTACAGGTGGCGAGATGCGTGAAATGTTTATGGATAGCTTAATGCGCAGTGCTGCATCTTATGGAGAAGTAAACGGTGCTACAAAAATATGCACACTTGATAATAAGAATAATGCTTTTTTTGAGAAAAGAGGTTTTACAGTTGATGAAAACCACGCTTTTGGTGAGATGGACTTAATTGTAAAATACAAAAATTAGTTTAGAAATAAAAGTGGCTGTTACAAAATGTTTTTAGCATTTGTAACAGCCGTTTTGAATTTTAATTATTCATTATTAAGCGCCTGTGTTGTGGGTTCGCCTTGTGTAATACCCTCGCCCGTATTTGGGTGAGCACCTGAGTATACTGCGTCAGCTGCAAATATGATAACCAAAATGCAAGCTATTACAGCAAGTATTTTTTGGTTAGCTTTTTTTAGCAGATTGTCAAGTAGTGGTGCAAGTAAATACACTACAGCTACTCCGCCAAGGCCGAAAACCAAAAGACCTTCGGCGCAAATTCTGCCATGGAGGTTTAAGAAGTATCCTGTATAGTCCCACCATTTTTGACCGTCATGTATAATTTCAAGTGCGAAAGCAGTAAAGTATTCAACAAGCCCACACAGTACTACTGCTGAAAAGAATTGAACAAGCGAATTTTTTCTAAGTTTGTATAAAAGAGTAAGTATAAGAAGGCCACCGCTACCGTAGATTGGAAGCCAAGGACCATGAAGCATTCCACGATTTACAAAACGTCCTTCATTTACAAAGAAAAGGCTGACTTCCCAAATCCAACCAATAAATGCAAAAATGAAAAACATTAAAACAACAGTTACAAGTGAATATTTTCTTATGTAATTCAAATTTTCTTCTCGTACATCTTTAAAACGTGTGGGAATTGTGAATAGTCTTGCAGGATATTGATTTCCATTTAGGATATTTAAAAATGCTTTTGCGTTATCTTGACGAACAATTTGAAGATCTCTTTCTTCATTTAAATGTTTTCTACTAAGTGTTATCCCTAAAAGATCAAATATAAATTCAATAGCGTTTTTAGGTTTTTCATGAGCTGTTTGAGGTCCATTTAATACACTAACTATATCACCATAAGTTGCATCAAGTGTTTCTTTATCAGCTCTTTTATATAGATATTCATCGTTTAAAAGCTCGCAACCATCAATGCTACTTTCTTTAGCTAATACTCTTAGTTTTACATAGTACTCAGTATGTGCCGCTACTTGGTACATATTTGAATAAAATATTCCTGAAATGCCAAGAGTAATAATTCTTAATAAAAGCCAACCAATAAATGATAAATCAAGTAAGAAACACTCCCATTTATGGCCATACATCATTTTTCTTGATAAATTAATTGCTTGTTTTGCAGTGAGTGTTGGGTTTTCTGCCAAGATGAAAGGCACTAAAAAGTATGAGTAGTGTTTTATAACTCCTCCAACCAAAAATACAAAATACCATAAAAAATTATAAATATATTTAACCAGCATAACTCGGCAAACATTCATCCACTGCTTAACACTAAAGGTAAATAAAAATCTTTGAGGGATAATGTTTTTATATATTCGACTTTCAAGAAAAATTCTTCTTGCGGATACTGAGAAGATATTAGAAAATAAATACCAAACTATAAATGATAAAAATAAAGATATAATAATTAATATGATAAGACCTGCAAGCTCTGAATTAAGTATAGAGCTTATTCCAAGGAAAATTGAATCATAAATTGTGCCTGAACCAAAGCTGGTTAAAAGGCTTGCAAATACACCATTTGTATGACCAAAAATTTGTTCTCCTTCGTGAATAAGTTGAGCGGGTAGCTGTATTAAATTTCTAAGCGCTTCGCCCTCTGATGTGAAAATCGTCATTGCATCTGAAAACTCACTGCCTATAAATGCTGAAATGAGTAAAGTTATTAGCAAAAACAAATAGTGGGATTTTACCACTTTTCTACCGCTTTTTTTCAGTTCTTTGAAATTAATTTTTTCAGCTGTTCTATCCACTAAATTTCCTCCTGTTATTAATATTCATAACATTATAATACTTTTTCCGTATTTATTCAAGTTATTATGATGGTTCAAATGATTTAAAATTACATTATTTATCAGAAAATAGTTACAAAATTGTAATTTTTTATTGCTTATGTAAACTAGAATGTGATAGAATAATGAGTACTCAAAATTTAAACAAAAGAATAGAGATGATAAAGTGTTAAAAAGCATGACAGGCTATGGCCGTTATGAAGAGAATGTAAATGGTAGGCACATTATAGTTGAAATAAAATCTGTTAACCATAAGTTTTTTGAATTTTCTTTAAGAATTTCACGTGGTTTTTCTTTTTTAGAGGATAAAATTAAAAGTTTTGTTCAAAGCCGTGTTGCTAGGGGCAAAGTTGAAGTGTATATTCATATTGATAACCTAGAAGAATCACAAGTGCAGGTTGAGGTTAATAGGCCACTTGTAGAAGAATATATAAAAGCTTTTTCGGTTATTAAAGAAAATTTCGATGTTTCAGGTGAAATTTCATTAGGTTTACTTTCTAAATACAGTGATATTTTTTCTGTGCAAAAGACGGCGGAAGATGAGGAGCTTGTTTTTAGCAGTGTGAAAATGGTTGCTGATAAAGCTTTAGATGCATTTATTAAAATGCGAGAGGATGAGGGTAGACGGCTTGGTGATGATATTAAATCACGAGCAGAAAAGATACTTTCATTAGTTGAAAAAGTTAAAGAGCTTTCACCACTTACCGTGTCGGCTTACAAGACACGTCTTGAAGCAAAAATTAATGAAGTTTTAGGGGACAGAAATATTGATGAACAAAGAGTTCTTACAGAAGTTGCTATTTTCTCTGATAAAGTTGCAGTAGATGAGGAAACAGTAAGGCTTGAGAGCCATTTTAAACAACTTGATGGCTTTATGAAATCAAGTGGAGCAATTGGTAGGAAAATGGACTTTTTAGTACAGGAAATGAACAGAGAGGCAAATACCATAGGTTCAAAATGCACAGATTCGGCTATTTCTTATATAGTAGTTGAGATAAAATCGGAAATAGAAAAAATTAGAGAGCAAATTCAAAATATAGAGTAAAAGAGTGAACACAGATGAAACTTATTAATGTGGGTTTTGGCAATATGGTATCAGCGCATAAAATTATTGCCATAGTAAGCCCCGAGGCTGCACCAATTAAGAGAATAGTGCAAGATGCTAAGGAAAAAGGTTATGCAATTGATGCAACACAAGGAAGGCGCACAAAATCTGTTATTATAACAGACAGCAGACATGTTGTTTTATCAGCAACTTTGCCTGAAACCATCAAAAATAGACTAGACGGCATGGATGTTGATGTCGCAGATTATGAAGAATGAAAGTAATTTTTATATAAGAGAGGATATTATATTATGTTAAAACCATCAGAAAATGTTATTAAAACACCACACAAAAGCCATTATTCACTTGTTATAGCGGTAGCAAAAAGAGCTCGTGAAATCACTGAGGAATATGAAACTCAAGGCGAGATTATGATTGAAAAACCAGTTGACTTAGCAGTTAAAGACTTTGTTATGGAAAAATACTCTATTACAGAGCCTAATCCATACGACTATTAATTTTTAGGAGCTGTTTTTATTGAATGTGCTGGTAGCGGTCGAGAAAACCAATTATAGTTTTGACAAAGAGTTTTTATATACTGTGCCCAAGGAATTTGAAAATGTAAATTTAATTGGCAAACGAGTAACCGTGCCTTTTGGTACAGGGAATAATACAAGGATTGCACTTGTACTAAAATATGAGAAAAGCTTGTCAGGAAATGTAAAAAAACTAAAGGCAATAAAAAACATAATAGATAATGAAGCTGTTTTATCAAATGAAATGATAAAGCTTGTCTATTTTATGAAAGAGCGATATTTTTGCACTTTTTTTGAGGCTGTAAAATTAATGCTCCCTGCAGGACTTTCTTATAAAATTTTATACTCTTACTCGCTTGCTATAAAAGATTTTGACGAGAAAGTGTTAAATGAAGAAGAAAGAAGAATTTTAAATTATTTTAAAAGTACCGCAAAGTCAATAAATTCAGATGAATTTGAAAAAGAGTTAGGAATTAGTGAAACCGCTAATTCATTAAAAAAATTAGTTCAAAATGGATATATTTTAAAAGAAGATTTTTCAAAAAGAAAGCTTTCAGATGCAGTTTGTAAAATGATAAGGGTGGCAGAAGATTTTGAAGGCACTCTTACACAAAAGCAACAATATGTATTTGATACTTTATGTGATATTGGAGAGGTAAGTGTTAAAGAGCTTCTGTATTTTACGGGAGTTGGGATAAGCGTTGTAAAATCTTTAGAAAAAAAAGGTGCGGCGCATTTTTATGATGAAGAAGTTTACAGGCGCCCTATAAATGTATATGATAAAAAATATGCGGACAAGTCTATATCTTTATCTGATAAACAAAGTTTTGTTTTTGATGAGCTTGTTGAAAAAATTGAAGAGGAAAAGGCTGAGGTTTCACTGCTTTATGGTGTTACAGGAAGTGGAAAAACATCAGTGTTTTTAAAACTTATAGACTATGTTATAGGAAAAGGAAAACAGGCGATATTAATGGTGCCTGAAATTGCACTTACACCTCAAACCATAGATGTGTTTAGAAGAGAGTTTGCCGATGATATTGCAGTTTTTCACAGTGCATTATCCGTAGGCGAAAGGCTTGATGAATGGAAAAGGGTTCAAAGAGGAGAATGTAAACTTGTAATAGGTACACGCTCTGCAGTGTTTGCACCATTTAAGAATTTAGGACTTATAGTAATTGATGAAGAACAAGAGCACACTTATAAATCAGAAACAAGTCCTAGATATAGCGCAAAAGATATAGCAAAGTTCAGAATAGCTCAAAACAACTGCCTGTGCATTTTATCATCGGCAACCCCTTCACTTGAAAGTTACTATATGGTAAAAAAAGATGTGTACAGTTTTTATGAGCTTAGCTCAAGATATGGAAATTCAGTGCTTCCTACGGTAAGACTTATAGACATGAACGAGGAAGAAAAATTCTTAAATTATAAAAGTGTAAGCTTTGCTTTAAGTAAGGCACTAAATCAAAATTTACAAGATGGTAAGCAGTCTATAATACTTTTAAATAGGCGTGGGTATCATGCATATGTCAAGTGTAAAACCTGCAATACTGTAGTTGATTGTCCATCTTGCAGTATTTCGCTTACATACCACAGTGCAAATGATAAGTTTATGTGTCATTACTGTGGATATTCAAAACCAGCTACAAAGAAATGTGATAACTGTGGGCTTGAAACCTTGGAGTTTACAGGGGCGGGAACACAGAAAATGGAAGTGAATTTAGAAGAACTTGTGCCAGGTGCAAGAGTTTTAAGGCTTGATGCAGACACAACTTCTGGCAAGTACTCCATGGAAAAGAAAATGGACGCTTTTTCAAAAGGCGAATATGATATTATGGTAGGAACTCAAATGGTTGCTAAGGGCCTTAATTTTGAAAATGTGACCCTAGTGGGTGTAATTTCGGCAGATCAAAGTCTTTTAAGTGATGACTATAGGAGCAATGAAAGAACATTTGACCTGCTCACGCAAGTGGTAGGAAGAGCTGGCAGAGGTAAATATGAGGGTCAGGCAATAATTCAAACTACCATGCCTGAAAATATTTATTTACAACTTGCAGCAAAGCAAGATTATTTTGCTTTTTATGAAATGGAAATAATGTATAGAATGACCATGCTTTACCCACCATTTGTAGATATACTGGTGCTTGGTTTTGTTGGAAGTGATGAAAAGAAAACTTCGTTTGCAGCATCTTGGTTTTTAAGAGAGATTTGCATGACAGCAAGTAATGAATACAAAGACTTGCCGCTAAGAGTTTTACAACCCTCGCCTGCAAATATTGTGAAAATAAGTGATAAATACAGATATAAAATAATAATTAAAAATAAAAACACTAAGAGATTTAGGGAAATGATAAGTAATTTGTTAATTAAATTTAGCAAAGAAAAGGATTTAAAAGGCGTAAGCGTTTTTGCAGACCCTAATCCTTATATGATAATTTAATGGGAGTGTTAGCATATGGCAATAAGAAATTTAGTGACAACAGGCGATCCGCTTTTAGAAAAACAAACTAGAGCGGTTGAAAAGTTTGATGAAAGACTTTGGGAACTTTTAGATGATATGAAAGAAACAATGGACCTTGCAAACGGTGTAGGACTTGCAGCCCCTCAAGTTGGAATAAAAAGGCAAGTGTGCATAGTTGACATAGGTGAAGGGCTTATAGAGCTTATAAACCCTAAAATAGTTGAAGAAGAGGGTACACAAGAGGATGTTGAAGGTTGTCTTTCATTTCCTGGGGAATTTGGAATTGTAGAAAGACCATTAAAAGTAAAAGTGACAGCACAAGACAGAGTGGGAGATCACTTTGAGATGGAAGCCGAGGGTTTTCTTGCAAGGGCATTTTGCCATGAAATAGATCACTTAGGTGGAGTATTGTTTGTTACAAAGGCAAGTAAAATGCTTACAGCAGAAGAGCTTGAAGAACTTAGACGACAAGATGAAGAAGAGGCAGAAGAAGGAGAAGCAGAGGAATAATGCGAATAATTTTTATGGGAACACCCGATTTTGCGGTGTCATCGCTTGAAAAATTAATAGATGAAGGTCATGAGATATTGGCAGTTTTTTGCCAACCCGATAAAGCGGTGGGCAGAGGAAAAAAAATTCAAATGCCACCTGTAAAGCAAGTTGCCTTAAACCATGGAATAGATGTATATCAGCCACTAAAGCTCCGTGATGACTTAGAAGTGATTAAAAAATTAAATCCACAGTGTATAGTAGTTGTGGCTTACGGCAAGCTTTTATCAGAAGAGGTTTTGTCAATTCCTAGATATGGATGTGTGAATGTGCATGGTTCACTTTTGCCAAAATATAGAGGCGCTGCACCTATTCAGTGGGCAGTTTTAAATGGTGATGAAATAACAGGTGTCACTACCATGCTTATGGACAAAGGCATGGATACTGGAGATATGCTTAAAAAAGCTGAAATAAATATTTTGGAAGAGGATACATCGGGGACAATATTTGAAAAGCTTAAATCAGTCGGTGCAGAACTTTTAATCTCTACATTAAGTGAGCTTGAAAAAGGTGAAATTATACCACAAAAGCAAGATGACTCACTTTACACTCATGCTCCGATGATAAATAAAGAAATGTGTCCGATAGATTTTAAATTAACTGCAAAAGAAGTTAATAACAAAATTAGGGGATTAAACCCTTGGCCTACAGCGACGGCTGTGATAGAAGGCAAAAAAATGAAAATTCATGTGGCTAAAGTCATTAATGAAAGTGGAGAGCCAGGCAAAATATTTATAAAAGACGGTTTTCTATGTGTTTACTGCAAAGATAAGGCTTTAATGCTTTACGAAATACAGGCAGAAAATGCAAAGAGAATGACAAGTAAATCATATTTACTTGGACACAAAATAGATGTAAACAAAGAAAGTTTTGAGTTGCTTTAATGCAACTGATGGAGAGAAAAATGCAAATTAATGCAAGAAATGTAGCGCTCGAGGCACTAAGGCAAGTTGGCGAAAATGAAGGATATTCAAACATAGTGCTTGATAAAACTCTTAGAAAATACGATATGGACAAGAGAGATAGAGCGCTTTGTAGCACACTTTTTTATGGTGTGTTAGAAAAAAGAATTACGCTAGATTTTTATATATCTAAATTTTTAAAAAATCCAAATTGGGAAGTTAATGAGCAAGTAAGGGAAATACTTCGCCTTGCGGTATATCAAATTATGTATCTCGATAAAATTCCTGATAATGCTATAGTAAATGAAGCAGTAGATGCGGCAAAAGCGATAAAAAAGCAAAATTTTACGGGCTTTGTAAATGCAGTTTTAAGAGAGCTTTTGAGAAATAAAGATAATATTTCTCTCCCTACATCAAATTCTTTAAAAGATTTAAGTATTAGATATTCTGTACCTGAAGATTTAATTGATATGTGGTGTGAGGCATACTCAAAAGAAGTGTGTATAAAAATTTTAGAAAGCCTTTCAGAACGTGCAAAAACGTATATAAGGGTTAATAGCACAAAGACTGATAGAAAAAGCTTTATAGAAAGCTTTACAGGCAGTGAAATTATGCCAACACCGTATTATGGACTTGACAATGCTTGCTCCATTGTAAACCCAGGAAGCCTTACTAGTTTAGAGCAATTTAAAGATGGTCTTTTCCATGTACAAGATTTATCTTCACAATATTTATGTAAGCTTATAGATCCAAAACCTCATGAAATTATAATAGACTGCTGTGCAGCGCCTGGTGGTAAAACCTTTACAATGGCAGAAAAAATGGAAAACACTGGAAGAGTGTATGCGTATGACCTTTACAAGGGACGTGTAAAGCTTATTCGTGAAGGTGCGTATAGATTAGGTCTTAAAAATGTGCTTGGAAGTATGAGAGATGCAACTACTGATAAAGAATGTGAAGTAGATAATGTTGACATAATTTTATGTGATGTACCTTGCTCAGGTTTTGGAACTATTAGAAGAAAGCCTGAAATTAGATATAAAGATATAGAAAGCATTAAAGAGCTTCCAAAAATACAATTTGACATACTTAAAAAATCATCAAAACTACTTAAAAAAGGTGGGCTGCTTGTATATTCTACTTGCACCTTAAATCCTTTAGAAAATGATGAAGTTGTAGAAAGATTTTTAGATGAGTGTAAAGGTTTTGAGCCTGTGAGTATACCAAGGCTTGATGATTTAGATAGAGTGATAGAAGAACCTTCTTATCAACAGACATTGATGCCTTTTGCCCTAGATATCGACGGTTTTTTTGTAGCAATGTTTAGGAAATTGTAATATTTTTTTAAATTATTGCGAAACTTATTAAAAGGAGATTGCAATTTGCGTAAAAATGATATAAAATCAATGCATTTAGAGGAAATACAAGCTGAGTTTATAGAGATGGGGTTACCTAAATTTAGAGCGGCTCAGGTTTATAAATGGCTACATCAAGGTGTTGCTACATTTGATGAAATGACAGATTTATCAAAACAGTTAAGGCAAACACTTGATGAAAAGTTCTTTATTCCAAATTGTGAGATTAAAACAAAAAGAGTGTCTAAAATTGATGGCACAGTAAAATATTTATTTAAACTTTTTGATGGTAATTTGATTGAAGCTGTTATAATGAGATATAAGCATGGCATATCTATTTGTATTTCAAGTCAAGTAGGTTGCAAAATGGGATGTACTTTTTGCGCCACAGGCAAGATGGGATTTACAAGAGATTTATTGCCATCAGAAATGCTTTCTCAGGTACTTACAGCTCAAAATGATATAGGAGAGCGAATTTCTAACATTGTGCTTATGGGCATGGGAGAGCCGCTTGATAATTATGATAATGTGTTAAAGTTTTTAAAACTGGTTTCAAGTGATACTGGACTTAATATAGGTATGAGGCATATATCGCTATCAACCTGTGGTCTTGTTGATAAGATAGAAAAACTGCAAAAGGAAAAATTACAACTTACACTTTCTGTGTCACTTCACGCAAGTGATAACAAGACAAGATCTGAAATGATGCCGATAAACAAGAGTTATAATATAGATAAACTACTTACGGCATGTAAACATTATGTAGAGCATACAGGAAGAAGAATTTCTTTTGAATATGCTATGATAGATGGAATAAATGATAGTAAAAAGCAAGCACATGAACTTGCCATAAAACTAAAAGGGATTTTATGCCATATAAATTTAATACCTGTAAATAGCGTTACGGGTACAAGCTTTTCAAAAAGTAAGATGCAAGCGCTTAAAACATTTGTGTCTGTACTTGAAAGCAGAGGTTTTACAGCAACTATAAGGCGTACTTTAGGGTCTGACATTAACGCCTCTTGCGGACAATTAAAAGCAGAAGATGGAAATTAGGATAGAAATTTAGTTACCAAAGGGTGACAGATTGGAGTAATTTATGATTGAAGTATATGCATTAACAGATAAGGGTATGGTACGTGCAAACAATCAAGACAAATTTGCGATTTCTAAGGTTTCTGACACATGTGCGTGGTCGATAGTGTGCGACGGCATGGGTGGAGTGAATGGGGGAAGCATTGCAAGTGAAATTGCAAGCGACACAATAATGCAAATTTTAAAAAATGACTTTAGTGAAGATTTACTTCCCGATGATATAGTAGATATCTTGACAAGAGCCATTTATGAGGCAAATGAAAAGGTGTATGATAAATCACTGCAAGAACCTGATCTTAAAGGAATGGGTACTACTGTAGTAATTTCTGTAGTTACAGGGTTTAAACTTTACACGGCTCACGTTGGCGATAGCAGAGTTTATATAAAAACAATAGATGGAATAGAGCAAGTTACAAAAGATCATTCCTATGTTCAAAATTTGGTGGACAGCGGGGAAATAACGGCACAAGAGGCTTTAACTCATCCTCATAAAAATATAATAACTCGCTCTGTAGGCGGAAGAAAAAGCGCTGAGTGCGATATAAATGTTTTTAACATATATCCGGGAGATGTTGTAATCAGTTGTTCAGATGGTCTTAGTAATTATTTAGTTGATGATGAAGAGTTCTTGAAATTTATTGAAGACACAGAACCTGAGAATTTAGCAGGGGAACTTGTTAATTTTGCAAATAACTGTGGTGGACAAGATAATGTCACAGTTTCTACTATACACTTAATGTAAAGGATGGCGTATTAATGGATAAATTTATTGGAAAAAGAGTAGATGGAAGATATGAAATACATGAGCTTGTAGGTGTGGGCGGAATGGCCTATGTTTACAGAGCGTTTGATAATCAAACACAAACATGGGTTGCAATAAAAATTTTGAAAGAAGAATTTTCTGAAAATAGTGAATTTTTACGTAGATTTAGAAATGAATCTCGTGCAATTGCAATGCTTTCTCACCCAAATATTGTAAAAGTGCTTGACGTAAGCTTTGGTGATAAAATTCAGTACATAGTAATGGAGTATATAAACGGCATAACTCTTAAAGATTATATTTCAAAGAAAAATGTTCTTTTGTGGAATGAAGCTGCATTTTTTATTGCTCAAATTTTAAAAGCTTTGCAACATGCTCACGAAAAAGGTATCATTCACAGGGATATAAAACCACAAAATATTATATTGTTACAAGATGGTACTATAAAAGTTACAGACTTTGGTATTGCAAGGTTTGTGCAAGGTGATACACAAACTATGACAGATAAAGCCTTAGGTTCTGTTCATTATATTGCTCCAGAGCAGGCAAGAGGCGACTTTACAAACGATAAGGCAGACATTTATTCAGTAGGCGTTATGCTTTATGAAATGATAACAGGCCAGCTTCCATTTGAAGCTGAGACTGCGGTTTCTGTGGCTATTATGCAGCTTCAAGAAATCCCTGTAAAGCCTAGGGAGATAAATCCTGATATACCTATAGGTTTAGAAGAGATAACCATGCATGCAATGGAGAAAAAACCAGGCATGAGATTTTTATCAGCTAGAGAGATGCTTGCGGATATAGAATATTTTAGACGAAATCCATCAACTGTGTTTTCTTATGCAAGGCAACAAAACTTGCAAGAAACACGACAAATGGATTTATATGAGCAAATTAAACCTGTTGCAAATCGCTCTGTAAAGTCTGAGGCCTATAATGATAATTATGAGTATGAAGAAGAGCTTGTAAAGTCAAAGAACCATGCAAGAAGCTCCATGATTATTACAGGTGTAATTTCTGCCTGTATAGTAGCTGTACTTGCTGTTGGTATTTATTTAATAGCAACAATGATGTCACAAAGTGAAGAGCCAGTAGAAGATGAAATTTTACTACCTAATTTTGTTGGAATGAATTACTATGATGAAATTGCAACTGACAAAGAGTATACAGATAACTTTACATTTGTTATAACTGAAACTGATGATGATACAAAAGAACCCGGAGTAGTCATTACGCAATCACCTGACCCTGATATTATGGTGAAAATTGGCAGAACAGTAGATTTGGTTGTAAATAAAGGTGATAGTGATGAGGATAATGCACCTGTGCCTGATGTTACAGGCAAAAACCAAAATGATGCATATAATGAGCTTACAGAGCTTGGGTTCCACCCAGTAATTGATTCTGTAAATGACGATGAAACTCCTTCAGGTTATGTAATTTCAACAGAGCCTACAGCAACTACAATTATTAAAAAGGGTGAAACTGTCACTATTTTTGTAAGTAAAGGACCGTCAGAAGTTCAAGTGCCAGTCCCTATTGTAACTGGTTTATCGGTTTCACATCCGACACAGCTTTTAGAGTCATCTGGGCTTAAGGTTGAAGTTCAATATGATGATGAAAGTGAACTTGCAAAAGATTCAGTATTAAGCTCAAACCCAAGTGCTGACACAAAAATATCAGAAGGCTCTATAGTTACTTTGAAAGTAAGCTCAGGTAAAAACTCTGTGAAAACAGTGTCACACGATTTCCCTCTTCCAACACATGTAAATGCAGATTTATCTATTGAGATTTATCTTGATGGTGTTCTTGTAAAAAGTGCTACGGTAAATCCTTCATACACAAGTTCTTATAAAGCTGAGTTTGAGGGCAAAACGGGAGTATCGAATATAGTTATCCAACTTGAAGATCAAGACTATATCTATGCGACACTTGATTTTGATACTCAACAAGTAAATATAACATCTCAAAATCCATTTGTTTGGGCAACACCAACACCAATTCCTTCAACACCGACACCTACCGCTGCTCCGCCAGAGTCTAATGAAGGTCCTGCGGGCTGATGAGTGATAAGATGAAGTGTGAAAATGGAACGGTATTAAAAGGGATAGCTGGTTTTTATTATGTTGAAACCGAAAGTGGAATAATAACCTGCAAAGCAAGGGGTAAATTTCGTAAGCAGAAAATTACCCCACTTGTGGGTGATAAAGTCACGGTGATGTATGAAGACATGGAAGACGGTGTAGTTTCTGATATTTTAAATAGAAGAAATTCTTTAGTGCGTCCGCCTATCTCAAATATTGATAAGTTGTTTATTGTGGTATCTCTTGTAGACCCGTCACCTAATTTATTAGTTATTGATAAAACTATTGCACTATCAAGGCTTAAAGATATTGAGCCTATAATACTTATAAATAAGACAGATTTAAAAGATAGCGAAGAATTTTTTTCAATATATAAAGATACAGGTATTAAGTGCATTGAAGTATGTGGCAAGACTGGCATGGGGGTAGAAGAAATAAGACCTATGCTAAAAAACTGTATATCTGCTTTTACAGGTAATAGTGGTGTAGGTAAATCTACTTTACTTAACTATTTATATAAGGATTTAGATTTAGAAACAGGTGAAATTAGTAAAAAGCTTGGACGAGGTCGACATACAACAAGGCATGTTGAACTTTTTAAAATAGATGAAAATGCTTATGTTGCTGATACACCGGGTTTTTCAAGTCTTGATTTTGATATATTTGATCCAACTCTTTTGCAACACGGATTTATCGAGTTTGAGCCATATTTGTTTACATGTAAATTTAATTCTTGCACTCATACTTGCGAAAAGGGATGTGCGGTTTTAAAGGCAGTAGAAGATGGAAAAATTCAAAAATCCAGAATAGCAAGTTATATAAGCATTTATGATAGTATAAAGGATGTGAAAGCATGGAAGAATTTAAAAAATGTATGATTATCGGTGCATCACCTTTAAAAAGCGGCGATGTATTTAAGGATTTTAGACCAGAAGAATTTTATGTAATTTGTGCAGATGGTGGCTATGACACTGCAAAAAAATACGGAATTAAGCCTGATTACTTAGTTGGCGACTTTGACTCAATTGAAGGTAACCCTGAATTTGATGATATACAAACTAAAGTATTGCCTGCACAAAAAGACCTTACAGACACTATGTACGCTACTTTACTAGGCCTTAAACTGTCTTTAAAGTATTTTGTGTATATAGGTTGTACAGGTGGCGATAGAGCTGATCATACAATAGCAAATTACAATGTAATGTTTTATGCAGTGAAAAAAGGTGCCGTGGCAATAATGGCAGATGATGATGCCAGAACTTTTTTACTAAGCGATAGCATGATTACAATAACAGAGCAAAAAGGATGTATGGTATCAGTCTTTCCATTTTTTTCAGCGTCGTGCAATGTTACTTATAAAGGGCTTAAATATCCCATGTACTCAGGTGACTTAGTTGCAGGAGATGTTTTAATGGGTGTTAGCAATGAAATAATTTCAGATGAAGCACAAATTAAAGTTAATGCAGGATATGCATTAATTATGGTATATAACAAGAAATAATAACAAAAAATAAAACTCTGCATAGTATATTATTATAAGAGCTTAAAACTTATATATACTCTGTGGAGTTGATTTTATGTTTTGTAAATTTAAAAACGGCCGTTTATTTAAAAATTGCTGTGCTGGTGCATATTTAGCGGTGGCATTTGGAATGGGTATTACAGCATCTTTTTTAATACCTCAAAGTGTGCTTTTGTTTTTATCAGCGCTAATAATTACAGCACTTGGCATAGCAGTAATTAAAAAATAATAAATTATTTTAGAAACGGAGTAGTTATTTTATGAAAGTGGTTGTTATACATGCCAAAGGTTTTATGGCATTTCTTTTGAGAAAAAGATTTGGTATTAAGAAAAATATTGAGGAATAAATTTATATAGTACATATTTTTAAATAAAAACAGAGCTGACACTTCATTTTTGTGAATTGAGTGCCAGCTTTGTTTTTTATTTTGCCTATTCTTTTTCTTATTTAATAAAAATGCGAATGCGATAAATAGAGTTGGTGTTAGGTGTTCACCTTGCAAAATAAATTATTTATGTATAAAGTCCTCTTTTAATACATATGAATTAAGCAAGAAATAAAAGGAGAGGATTATATGCAAACTAAACTTGAACAAGCAAAGTATGATTACTTTGAAGATCTCTATTTTGATACCATAGAACATCCTATTGATATCGAGTACTCTTTACCGGACTATTGTCCAGATATTCAAAAAATACTAAAGTGTCATGCCAGTGCACAAATTAGCTCATACTCTTTTACGCAAGAAAAAATTATCTGTGAGGGTAGCATTTGTCTGTATATTCAGTATATAGATGAAAAAACAGGTTGCATTAGGGTTTGTGAAATAAACAAAGAATACTCTAGTGTAAAGGACATAAGTTACAGTGGTGAAAAATACACAGGGAAAATTACAGCAACTACAGGGCATATTGTTTGTAGAGCAATAAATGCAAGAAAACTTGACATACATGTGCCAATACTATTGAACGTGAAAATCACCGCACAAAAAAGCGAAATGATTGCATATGCTGCACAAGGGCTTGAAACAAAAATGGAAACACTGATGGCAACTAGTGCTGTAAATCAAGTGGCTAAACAGTTTGTTTTAGAAGAAGAATTTAATTTATCTCAAGGAAATCCGCCAATAGAATCGATTATGAGAAGGTCAGTATCAGTAAGCCAAGTAAGGGCAAGCTCTCAAGATGGAAAAGTGCTTATTGAGGGCAGTATTGATGTAAATATTGTATACAGAACTTTTTCAGAAACACAGTCTGTAGAAAAGCTAAGCTACACTATGCCATTTTCTCAAAGTATAGATGTGGCAGGTGTGCAAAGTGAGTGTATATCTAACATAGATATGGAAGTCGGCGAGTTTATTATTCAAGTAAAAGAAGACTCCATGGGCGAATACACAATATGTCAATTCTTCATAAAAATGTTCTCTGTAATATCAGTCTATAAAAAAAGTGAAATTGCAGTGATAAGCGATGCGTATACAACAAAATATGAAAGCCAAATGAAATTTTCAAATATCTGTTTTTTAAATTTAGAGGATGACTCTAAAGAAAAAATTATGCAAAAGAAAAGTATATTTTTAGCAGATGATGAAATTGAAAAACTACTTGATATTTGGTGTGAAAATGTGAGTGTTACGCCATTTAATGAGAAAAACAAAGTAAACTTTAGGGTAAAGTATGATGTAAGTCTTATATATATGGGGAAATCAAAGCAAACTTATTTTGTTACAAAAAGCTTTGACTTTAACATGAGCAGAGAGTTTAATGACATTGTACAAAGGAAAAGTGAGGCAAAAGTTAAACTGGACATTAGGGACTTTAGAATTGTGGATGCAAATAATATTGATATAAACTGTGAAGCAACTGCACAAATTAATATATTTGCAGAACAAAATAAGAAAATACTGACAGAGGCGATTGTAAGCGACAAAATAAACGAGGATAACTTCGGTAAAGTTTGCGTTTATTATAGTTTAAAGGGTGAAGAGCTTTGGGATATAGGCAAAAAATACAAAGCTTCACTAAAAACGATAAGTGAAATTAATAACTTATCAGATGACAGTTTTTCTGCCGGAGGTGCTTTAGTAATTTTTTAAAATATATTAAACCATAAAAAGAATTTATTTAGCTAAAAAGGAAGGAGCACCCCATATGGATATATATAAAGACATAAATGCCAGGACCAATGGAGAAATATATATAGGAGTCATAGGTCCTGTAAGAAGCGGAAAATCTACCTTTATAAAGAAGTTTATGGACACGGTAGTTATTCCAAATATCGAAGACGATGCGCAAAAAGAAAGAGCACAAGATGAACTTCCACAGTCTGCATCAGGTAGAACAATAATGACAACAGAACCAAAATTTATTCCAGAACAGGCTGTTACAGTGGAGATAGAAGAGTCAGCAACATTTAAAGTTCGCATGATAGACTGTGTAGGATACATAGTTCCAAGTGCTATAGGCTATATTGAAGAAGAACAACCACGAATGGTGCGTACACCATGGTTTGAAGAGGCTATACCATTTAACATGGCGGCAGAACTTGGTACTAAAAAAGTTATTACAGAGCATTCTACAATAGGTCTTATGATTACAACAGATGGTAGTATTACAGATATTCCAAGAGAGGAATATGAAGAAGCTGAAGAGAGAGTGATTGAAGAATTAAATCAAACTCAAAAACCCTATATCGTACTTCTAAATTGTATTTATCCAAATTCTGACTCATCAAAACTTTTGGCAGAACAAATGACACAAAAATATAATGTTCCTGTAGTGCCGGTAAACTGCGTGGATATCACACAAGAAGATATTAAAGATATCATAGCTACCTTACTTTTTGAATTTCCTGTTACAGAAATTTCATACAAAATTCCGTCATGGGTTTTAGGGCTTGACAGTGAGCACTGGTTGAAATCATCCGTTTTAGCACAAATAAAAAAATGCTCAAACATTGAAAAAGTGCGTGAGGTTAAAGCTGTAATGCAAAATATGCTTGAATGTGAGTATATTTCGGCAATTAATTTAGAAGAAATTCAGCTAGGTACTGGAAAATCCATTGCAAGTATTTCTCTTGAATCTAAACTGTTTTTTAAAGTTTTGGGTGAAAAAACTGGAATACAACTTGAAGATGAAAGTTCTCTTTATACGCATCTTATGGAAATGGCAACTATTAAAGAGCAGTTTTCAAAGCTTCAAAAAGCGTACGACGATGTTATGAATTACGGTTATGGTGTGGTAATGCCTGATATCGATGAGTTAACACTTGAAGAGCCTGAGATTATAAGACAAAATGGAAAATATGGTGTAAAACTTAAGGCAACAGCACCGTCGATACATATGATGAAAACCGATATTTATACCGAAATCACACCTCTGGTAGGGTCTGAGCAGCAGTCAGAAGAACTGGTATCATCACTTATGTCAGATTTTGAAGAGAGTCCTATAGGCATATGGGATTCAAATATTTTCGGAAAATCACTTCACGAACTTGTAAACGAGGGTATGCATAATAAACTAAACAAAATGCCAGAAGATGCAAGGGAAAAGGTGCGTGAAACAATAGAGAGGGTAATAAACGAAGGTTGTAGCGGACTAATTTGCATTATTATCTAATCAAAAGGAGTAAATGATTATGCAAAAAGTAGAAGATATTATAAAAATCGTTTCAACACCACCTGAAGAAGAAATTCCGATAGATATAAAAAAAGAGAGAAAAGCACTCGGTATAAAATTAAGTTTAGAACTCTTCCAGTTGATAATTTGTATATTGGTGCTTTTGACTCTCTTTGTAGCAAGAGAATTTATTCCTTATCTTTTTTCAGATGCAAAAGATATTTATAACGAATATATAATTGAGGATGCCTTTGTAGATGAAAGTGAGATTATTATTGTAAATGAAGAGTAAAATTGAAATTAAGAAAAAATTCTTTTTTGTGGAGATAAGTTTTTGGTTTATAGCATTATTTGCATTCTTATTCATAATTGATGAGAAGCTTAATTTAGCGGTGGCGCTAACTGCAGTTTTAATTCATGAATTTTCTCATGTTTTGGCAATATATTTAATGGGTGAGAGAGTGGAAAAAATTAGCTTTTGTGCCTTTAACTTAAATATAAATACAAAATTATTTAAACTTACTCCACTTAAAAAGTTTATTGTTGCATTTTCAGGACCCTTTGTAAATATTTTTCTTTTTTCTATATTTAATAATACTTTTCATGACTTCGCAGCGGTGAACTTGATATACGGTTGTTTTCAGCTACTTCCAATAAATTCATTAGATGGACATACAATGTTATCAACACTTAATATAAGTTACAAAAAACTAAAATATATATCCATAATATTTTGCTTTATCATGGCATCAATAGGTTTTTTAGTATTAATTCAAAGTAGGTTTAATTTTTCAATACTAGCGGTTAGTTTGATGTTGCTTTATACTACTTTGAGTGAGTAAAACATTGGCATAGTTGATATAAAGTTTTATGTAAATCAATTACTTTTAGTGCACATGCTATTATTGCAAATTAAACAAAAAATAGATTGACTTTTTGTTTAATTTAATAATATAATAAGTCGTAAAATATTTTCGACTGGAGTATGTGTAATGAAGATAGATAGGTTAATGGTTAAAAGATTTATCATGAGTTTTACAGGTGTAGTGTTGATGGGCTTGTGTGTATCAATATATAATAAAGTATTATTTGGTACAGATCCATTTACAACTTTTGTTATGGGTATGGTAAATATTAGTGGTTTAAGTTTTGGTATAACTTTATTGGCACTTAATTTAA
This sequence comes from uncultured Eubacteriales bacterium, assembly GCA_964370405.1. GTDB lineage: Bacteria > Bacillota > Clostridia > Oscillospirales > Acutalibacteraceae > SIG603. The sequence continues at coordinate 24,279 of CAYJJB010000027.1, forward strand.
TAATTATTTTTGCAGGTTTATTTTTTGGAAGAAGTTTTATTGGTATTGGAACTGTAATGAACATGGTGGGAGTTGGCTTTACGGCAGACTTTTTTACTATAGCATTTGACACACTTTTTTCCGACCCAACATCAATTATTACAAAAAGCACATTGTTCTTATTAGCACTTACAATTCACTGTTTTGCATGTTCGATATTTTTTACAGCAAAACTTGGAGTGGGTCCTTATGATATATTAAGCTTTCTAGTAACAGAGAAAACCAAGTTTAAATTTAGCATTTGCAGAATAGTAATTGATGTAACATTTGTAATTTTAGGTTTTATACTGGGCGGAATTGTTGGTGTAGGCACAGTTTTAACAGCTCTTTGCATGGGTCCTGCAATAGGATTTTTCAACAAGTTTTTCTCAGAACCATTTTTATATGGTAAAAACACACCACAAGAAGCATAATAGCAAATTTATGAAAGCATTCCTTATGGAGTGCTTTTTTTATTGTTACTTTGGAATAAATGTGGTAAAATAGTTAAATATTATGGAGGTGGTATAGTTGTATAAGATTTTTATTATTGAAGACGATGAGATTATATGTGAGCGCATTAGAGAATATCTAGTTAAATGGGATTATAATGTGTCTTTTGCTACAGATTATAAAAATCCACTTAAAGAGCTAAATGATTTTTCGCCCCAGCTCATTTTGTTAGATATAAATTT
>CAYJJB010000028.1:0-9044 GCA_964370405.1 uncultured Eubacteriales bacterium
GTCTGCACCCGCAACATCAGCAAAAGTTGTTCTTCTTTTTTCATCTTCAATTTGCTTAATCTTAGCTTTGCCAAAATTCATTTGTCCGCCGGCACCGCCACCTGACATTCGCTTAAACATAAAGACCCATAAAACTATAAGTCCACCTAAGATTATAAGTGTTGGTAAAAGACTGATAAACCAGTTAGCCTCTGCTGGTCTTATGACGTCTTGTACCATCTTATTATCAGGATTTTCCTCATTATAAGCGCTTATGTCATCTGCAACATCGTCATAAAACAGTGCAATATTTGGAACTGTATATCTAATTCCAACTTCTTCATCTTTAATTATTACAAGCATTTCGCCTGTTCCAAGATCTAACTGATATTCCTCTACTTGATTAGTTTCAAAATAATTTAGTATATCAGAATATTTAGGCTGTTCTGTCTGTACTGTGTTATTAAACATAAAAAAGATTATAAAAAACAGTACAATAGGTATACCTAAATAGATAGCTAAATTTTTGAGAACTTTTTTGTTATCCAAAATAGTTTCCTCCAAGTTTATAATTTTTAATTTGTATATATTTCTGGTTTTAAAACGCCGACAAATGGTAAATTTCTATACTTTTCATCATAGTCTAAACCATATCCAACTATAAATGCATCTGGGATATTTGTACCAACATATTTTGCAAAGACGTCTACCTCACGCCTTTCTGGCTTGTCAAACAATGTGCAAATTTCTATACTTTTTGGGTTTCTGCTTTTTAAAATTTTCATTAGACTGTGAAGCGTTTTTCCACTATCAAGTATATCTTCCACCACTAAAATATCATAACCCTCAAGTGGTATATCTAAATCTTTAATAATTTTAACGCTACCACTTGACTTTGTGCCAGAGCCGTAACTTGATACAGACATAAAGTCTATTCTAAGCGGCAAATTGATTTGTCGCATCAAATCAGCCATAAAGGCGATTGAGCCTTTTAACACGCTCACTAATAGTAAATTTTTTCCTTGATAATCAGCTGTAATTTCACTGCCTAGTCTATTTACCATATCGGTTATAAACTCTTCGCTGTAAAGAATTTCTTCCATATCATTTATTGCTTCAAACTTCATAATTTCCCTCATCCATTTTAATATTAATATAAGTTTTAGTATTTGCATCTACTAAATATTTTTCACTTATCCCAATTTTTTCAACAAAAACAATGTCATTTCCATCTCTCAAAATTAACAAATCATCTCGCAAACTTGTCGGAATATTGTGTTTTGCAAACAAGTTTTTTAACCTTTGAGGGGTTTTATTTCCAAAAACACAAAACTTGTCACCTTTTTTTCTTTTTGTAGCACTAAAACCGATTTTTATTTTATCATAATCTACCGCATTATTAAATAACAAATTGTTAATTTTTGCAGTATTATCTAAAGTTTTTTTCTCGCAAACAAGTATTTTATCCATAAATTCATATTTTTTATTAAATTCAATATCAAACTCTTTAAAAACACTATCATCTTGCTGCTTCTTTACAGTCAAAACATTCCTATTAATTTCAGCCTTTATATTATCAGGTAAATTTACTGCTCCACCAGTTAAAATCTTACTTTCAAGCTCAGTTATATGTTTTTCTTCATATTTAACATTTAATTTAAGAAAGTAAATTGACAAAATGTTTTTATTAAAAGCACTAGATTTTACTTTTAACGCTTCTACTAAAAGTCCAGCTTTATGCAAATTGCTTTTTATATAGTCGTCTGCAAGCTCTACTAAAACATCAAAATTTTCTGATAAAATTTTTGATGTTTTATTGATATTCTCAAGTGCCTTGCTGTTAATTTCATTAAGGCTAAAAAGCACATCATTTCTTATCTTATTTCTTGAATATTTATTATCAAAATTTGTGTCATCTGTAACAAAATCTAAACCATTCTCTCTTGCGTAACTTTCTATTTCTTTACGACTCATATGGAGTATAGGTCTTATAATATTGTCACGCTTAATAGGTATGCCACACAGCCCCTTTGCCCCGCTACCTCTAATAAGGTTTAAAAGAACCGTTTCGGCATTATCGTTTGCATTATGTGCGGTTGCAATTACATCGTTTTGTTCAACAAGTGAATTGAAAAATTCATACCGTACTTTTCTGCCGCACTCTTCCTCACCAATTTTATACTCTTTACAAAGAGCTTTAATATCAACTCGTTTAACTTTAATTTTAACATCTAATTTTTCACAAAAATCAATAACAAACTTTTCATCTCTTAAAGCAAAGTCGCCTCTAAGTCCATGATTTACATGGGCGCAAATTAGCTTATCTTTACCAAATTTTTTATATAAAATATGTGTTAGCACCACAGAATCTGCTCCGCCTGACAGAGCGACTACTATCTTGTTTACATCACTGAACATACTATCATTCATGTCTTATAAACTCCGGAGAAGTAAATCTCATAAATTCACCTTGCCAGTGCAGCTGAACATTTTTAGATTCACCATGTCTATTTTTTGCAATTATGCACTCGCCCCTATTCATATCCTGCTCAATTTCGCCTTCGGCACTGCCATAATAAGCATCTCTATACAAAAACAAAACTATATCGGCATCCTGCTCAATTGAACCTGAGTCCCTAAGGTCTGATAGCACAGGCCTATGGTCAGTTCTTTTTTCACTGGTACGTGCAAGCTGTGAAAGCGTTATAACAGGCACCATGAGTTCTTTTGCCATAATTTTCAGGTTTCTAGTAATTTCAGAAATTTCTTGTACCCTGTTATCAATTTTCTTAGCACTTGACATAAGTTGCAAATAGTCAATAATTATAAGATCAACATCTTTAAGCCTTCTTACTTTCGCTTTCATTTCAGGCACAGTAATACCAGGTGTATCATCAAAATACATCTCTGCCTTTGATAATATATCTCCACCCTCAATAAGCCTTGTCCATTCCTCTTCACTAAGGTCACCTGTTCTAAGTTTTGTACCACTTACAAGCGCCTCGGTAGATAGTGTTCTTGCTGCAAGCTGTTCTCTTGCCATTTCAAGAGAGAAAAATGCTACCCTTTTACCGCAAACAATTGAGGCATGTCTTGCAATGTTAAGTGCGAAACTGGGTTTTCCCATACCTGGTCTTGCCGCAAGTATTATAAGGTCAGAGCGGTTAAGTCCCGTGATGGTAGCATCAAGCTCGTGTATACCCGTAGGTATTCCTTTAAATTTATCCGCATCAGGAGAATTAAGCATATCAAGTCTTTCAAAAGTTTGAAGCAGTGCTTCGTTAATTCTTATAAGACCCTCAACACTTTTACCTTGCCTTATATCAAAAATTCTTTGCTCAGCAGAGTCAAGTAAATTTGTGGTTGTTCCAGAGTTTTCGCCTGCATCATCAAGTATTCCTCTGGCAGCAAGTATAAGTCTTCTTAAATCATATTTATCTTTAACTATAGCCGCATACTGAGCCACGTTTGAAATAGATGGCACAAGCTGTGCTAACTGAGTCATATAAATTCTGCCCTCGGCATTATTAAAGCTTGAATTTGAACGCAAGTAATCTGACACTGTGACTAAATCCACCGCTTTACCTGCGGTGAACATGTCAAGCATCGCCGAATATATATCTTTATTTAAGACTTGATGAAAATACTCTGCTCTTGGAAGTATTTCCGCCACAGTATTTAAGCAGTCGGGCTCTAAAAGTATTGCCCCTAAAACAGACTGCTCTGCCTCTGCACTAAACGGAAGCACCACACCTGATACAGATGCGCTACTAAATTCACTGCTATAATCCACTTTATTACACCTTTTCTGAAACCATTACAGATATTTTTGCTGTAATGCCTGTATATAATTTAATTTCTGCCTCATATGTTCCAAAAGTTTTTATGTCCATAGCTAGGCTTATTTTTCTTTTGTCTATATCCATAGAAAGTTGTTTCTTTATTTCCTCGGCAATCTCTTTTGATGTTACAGAGCCAAATAATTTGCCAGCTTTTCCAGCTTTTGCAAAAATTTTAATTATCTTACCTTCTAAAGTTTTTGCAGCTGCATTTGCGCTGTCTAATTCAGTTTTTTTCTTAAAAGCTTTTGACTGTTCTGCATTTTTAAATTCATTCATTGCCTGAGCATTTGCCTCTTGGGCTAGTTTTTTAGGAAACAAAAAGTTTCTTGCATAACCATCAGAAGCGTTTACAAGCTCTCCTTTTTTTCCAAGTGATTTTACATCTTGTAACAAAATAACTTTCATTTATTTTCTCCTTAATTAATCTTTTATTTTATAGAATTTGTTTTTTCTTCAAGTATATCAATAAGCTGTTTGCGCACTTCAAACATATCGCCGCCTTTTACCTGTGCGCCAGCCATTGTCAAGTGTCCGCCACCACCAAAGTGCTCAAGTACAACTTGAACATTTACATCTCCAAGGCTTCTACCCGAAATATTTATAGCTCCATTTGCATCAAATAATACAAAAGATGCTTTTATTCCGCTAATGGACAACAGCTCATCTGCAACTTGTGCCGCTGCAACTCTGGTATTTTGTGTAAATTCTTCTGCACAAGACACCGCATACATGTCGATAATCTGTGCATTAGCAACAAGTTGTGCTTTTTCTTTATATGTTGAAAACGAATTTGCAAAAAGCTTTTTAACCTTAACCGTGTCTGCACCTCTGCGTCTCAAAAACGCAGATGCTTCAAAGGTTCTCACACTAGTTTTAAGCACAAAATTTTTCGTATCAAGCATAATACCTGCAAGTAAAGACTGTGCTTCAACTGCTGAAATAGAAGTTGAGTTCATATACTGAATTAATTCAGCCACCATTTCTGATGCAGAACTTGCATATGGTTCATGATAAAAAATTACAGAATTTTTTATATGAGTGACCATCATTCTGTGGTGGTCAATAACAACAACCGCACCTGCTAATTTTAAAAGCTCTTCGCTTTCAACAAACGAATATGAATGTGTGTCTGTTATAACTAGCAAAGTTTTAGGTGTAATATGCTGTATTGCTTCTTGAGGCGATATAAATATATTTTCCTCAGGATATGCAGTGGATACAGCATTTATTATAGGACCTGCAAGGCTTTGGCTTTTGTTTATTACAATGCAAGCTGGCTTTTCAAGACCTCTTTTTGCAGCCGCCCAAATTCCAACACAAGAACCAACACTATCAAGGTCAGAGTTTTTGTGACCCATAACAAAGACCTTATCGCTTGCTTTAATATGCTCTGAAAGTGAGCTTGCAATAACCCTAGTCCTTACCTTATCTCTTTTTTCAAAACCTTTTGAGAGTCCACCGAAAAATTCGTACTGATTATTTTTTTGCATAATTGCAACTTGGTCGCCACCTCTGCCTAAAGCCATATCAAGTGCTTGTCTTGCAAAGTTTTCGCTTTCAACTGCAGTTGATGAGTTTGAACCCATACCTATTGAAATTGTGGCACTCATATCATTTGTGCCTTTAATTTTTCTTACACTGTCTAAAACTTCAAAACGCCTCTCCTTGGCTTTTGACACATGGAATTCATCTGTGAGCATCAAATATCTTCCACCTGAAAGCTTTCGCATGAATCCACCCATGTTATCCCGTGCCCAGTCCCTAATTACACCCTCAACTTCAGAGGTAATTCTTGACTCCTCACCACCAGAGGCATCTCTTAATAGCTCTTCCTTGTTATCAAAACAAATAATTGCAACAACAGCTTTTTTCTCTATAAACTCTTTGTGAATATTTTTAAAATACGTATCATCAACAAAGTATAAAACATAACTATCTTTTGATTTTATACAATAAACTGTAAATTGTTTGTCATTAAATGAAACATTAACAGACTTTTCTCCTGCAACTTGCCAGAGTGTTTTGGGGTATAGATACTTTTGTATGTTATCTCCCCTTACTTGACTTTTACTTGCCACATTTTCTAAAAATGAACTATTTGCCCATATTACATCTGCATTTTCAGAGCACACCACAATAGGGAGCGCCAATTCATTTAAATGATACTCACTTTCTATCGTAAGAACCTTACTTGCCGCCTTAATAGTTGAGTTAATATGAGATTTAAACTGCAGTTTTAACGTTAAAAAAGATAGAGAAAAAAGAAGTGTAATTGTAAGTTCGATAGCAAACCAAATTGTACTATAATTATAACTTACTGCTGTCATGAATATCATGATAAGCAAGGCTATTATCATATAAGGCGATGCCACCCAAATTTTATTTTTCACTCTCTTTTCCCCCTTTAAATTTAATTTACACTTCCATGATTATCGGTAAAATCATTGGTCTGCGTCTTGTTTTTTCATACAAGAATTTTGATAAAGAGTCTTTTACTCTCATTTTAATTGTATTCCACTCTTTAGCGCCCTCTGTAATACAATCATCAATCGCTGTATAAGCAAGTTTTTTTACAGTATCCATAAGAGCTTCCGACTCTCTGACATACACAAAGCCTCTTGATACTATATCAGGACCTGACATTATATATCTATCTGTACTATTTATTGCACATACAACAATTATAAGGCCATCTTCACCTAAATGTTTTCTGTCCCTTAAAACTATACTTCCAACATCGCCAACGCCTATTCCATCAACCATGACGCTTCCAGCTACTACATCATCAAGCACTTTTATACTATTAGCATTTAGTTCTATCGCTTTACCAATATCGCCTATAAATATATTTTCGCTTGGCATACCCATGCTCATTGCAAGTTTTTTGTGTTTTATTAGGTGTTTTTGCTCACCATGAACTGGTATAAAATATTTTGGTTTTGTAAGAGCGTGCATCATTTTAAGCTCTTCTTGGCATGCGTGACCAGACACGTGCACTTCATACATAGACTCATACACAACATCACAACCACGTTTTAAAAGTTCATCAACAACTGTACCCACCATTTTTTCATTGCCGGGTATTGGTCTTGCAGATATAATTATAAAATCTTCAGAACCTACTTCAACTTGCCTATGCTCTGCAAATGCCATTCTTGAAAGCGCCGCCATAGTTTCACCTTGGCTACCTGTTGTAATAAGAACAATTTCACTTTTGGAATATCTATTTACCGTAGATAAGTCTATGAGTAAGCCTTCAGGAATATTCAAATATCCAAGCTCTGAGGCTATAGACATTACATTTAGCATACTTCTACCTGAAAGTGCTACTTTTCTTTTGTGTTTTATTGCACAGTTAATTATTTGTTGCACACGGCTAATGTTTGATGCAAATGTTGCAACAATTATCCTTTTTTCCTCAGCCCTTGAAAATAAAACTTCCAAAGTTTCTTTAACTTTTTGTTCAGTTTGAGTATATCCCGCTCTTTCAACATTTGTAGAGTCAGCCATTAAAGCTAACACTCCGCTTTTTCCAAGCTCTGCAAATCTGGCAATATCTATCATTTCTCCATCAGTCGGTGTAAAGTCCACTTTAAAGTCACCTGTGTGAACAATTACGCCTGCAGGAGTGTGTATTGCAAGTGCCACCGCTGCCATTATTGAGTGATTTACATGAATAAACTCAACATTGAAGCAACCAAATTTTTGACTCATGCCTGCACTAATTGTATTAAGTTTTGCACTTGATGCTAAGTTATGCTCTTTAAGTTTAACTTGCAAAAGTCCCATTGCAAGTGCTGTACCATAAATTGGCACATTTATTTTCTTTAATAAATATGGTATTGAACCAATATGATCCTCATGTCCATGAGTAATTATTACTGCTTTAATTTTATCCCTGTTCTTCTCAACAAAAGTAAAATCTGGTATAACTAAGTCTATACCAAGCATATCATCATCAGGAAAAGCAAGCCCACAGTCAACTATAATCATTTCATTTTGGCATTCAAACACGGTGAAGTTTTTGCCAATTTCGTTTAAACCACCTAAAAAGTAAACTTTTACAGATGAACCTGATTTTTTTCCTTTATTTGAATATTGATTGTTTTTTCTCTTATTATTGTTATTATTAGTTCTCTTTTGAGCAGTTTTTTCACTATCTTCACTTTTATTTGCAATAGTTTTTTCGATTTTCTTTTTTGGTTTTTGCTCTTTAACGAGTTTTGGCACCGAAATCTTTGTGTACTGAGTTAAATTCTCTTTTACTACATTTTTATTTGGTGTGGTTTTTTTTGTGCCTTTTGGAGCCTTCTTCTCTGTTTCAGAAAATTTATTTAAAAATTGATCCTGTTGTTTTTCTTTTGTGTCTGCTAATTTTTTTATACCGTGTACTTTTTTATCTGGCATTAAATTACCTAACCTTTCTTCTACTTAATTGTTTTCTTTTTGATAATCCGAATCACATTTGATACTCTTACTATTCCCGTTTAATTATATATAATGAAAATAAAAACCAATATAGCACCGAAACTATACTATAAAACTAAAAAATTAATCCGAACAATTTATATATACTATATTTTACATTTATTACCGAATAAAGTCAAGTAAAACACCTTTTTTTAAGGTAATGATTAATTTTATACGAGTAAGTAAAAGATAAAATTATACTTTTTTTCATTTTCTTCTTGCAAAGTATACCATTTTAGTGTATATTTAGATAGAGATACGAAATAATACTCTCTAAAGCACAGGAAAGGATACTCCAAAATGAGCAAATTAGTATATGTTGACAATGCGGCAACTACCGCTGTGTCTACAGAAGTTTTAAATCAAATGTTACCTTTTTTAAAAGAAAATTACGGTAATCCCTCTAGCTTATATACCTTAGGTGCAAAATCACTTGAGGCAATAAACACCGCACGAGAGCAAGTTGCAAGTGCACTAAATGCCCTACCGCAAGAAATATTTTTTACAGCAGGCGGAACTGAGAGCGATAACTGGGCTATAACAAGCATATGCAGAATGCTTAAGAAAAAAGGTAAAAACCATATAATCACAAGTAAATTTGAGCATCATGCAGTGCTTCACGTTGTAAAAGCTCTTGAAAAAGAAGGTTTTGAAGCTACTTATCTTGATGTTTATGAAAACGGCCTTGTAAGACCTGAAGATGTTAAAAATGCAATTAAAGACACTACGGCACTTGTAAGTATCATGTATGCA
>CAYJJB010000028.1:9054-24353 GCA_964370405.1 uncultured Eubacteriales bacterium
CAACGAAATCGGCACTTTACAACCAATTTCTGAGATTGGTGCAATTTGTAAAGAAAGCGGTGTTTTATTTCATACAGATGCTGTACAAGCAATAGGTTGGGTGGAAATTGATGTAAAAGCACAAAACATTGACTTACTGTCACTCAGCGGACATAAAATTCATGCACCAAAAGGCGTTGGCGCTTTATATGCAAGAAAAGGTCTTGTCCTACAAAACTTTATTCACGGTGGTGCACAGGAACGTGGAAAAAGAGCAGGCACTGAAAACGTTGCAAGCATAGTAGCTTTGGGAGCCGCTATTCAAAATATTTCTAAAGACATAAAAGCAAGATCTGAAAAAGCAAAGAAATTATCTGACAAACTTATTGATGGTGTTTTAAAAATAGAGCGTAGCCGATTAAATGGTGACAGAACTTATAGACTACCTTCAAATGCAAATTTCTGTTTTGAAGGTGTTGAGGGCGAGGCACTACTTCTACTTCTTGACTTTAAAGGAATTTGTGCTTCATCAGGTTCTGCCTGCACAAGCGGTTCGCTAGACCCTAGCCATGTACTCTTATCATTAGGACTTCCTCATGAAATAGCCCATGGTTCACTAAGGATTAGTTTTAGTGATGAAAACACCGAGGAGGAAGTTGACTACATTTTAAATGAACTTCCACCAATAATTAAACGACTACGTGACATGTCCCCACTTTGGGATACAATAGTAAATGGAAAGAAATATTGAAAGGACTAAAAATATGGCATACAGTAAAAAAGTAATGGAACATTTTGCAAATCCAAGAAACGTCGGAGAAATGGAAGACGCAAACGGTGTAGGTGAAGTTGGCAACGCAAAATGTGGCGATATAATGAGAATGTATTTAAAGGTTGAAAACAACATAATAGTCGATGCAAAGTTTATGACTTACGGTTGTGGCGCAGCAATTGCTACAAGCAGCATGGCAACAGAGCTTGTAAAAGGAAAAACTATAGACGAGGCTCTAAAGCTTACAAATAGCGCTGTAACACAAGCTTTAGACGGTTTACCTCCTGTAAAGCTTCACTGTTCAGTGCTTGCTGAACAAGCAATAAAAGCCGCTTTAAGTGATTATTATAAAAGACAAGGTCTTGACCCAGTTTTATTTGTAGGTGAGCTTGAAGATGCGCATGAGCATGAAGAAGAGCTTGAATACGGTTGCAGTATAGTTTAATAAATTTTACCTAAATTTTAAATTCTCCTCATCTTTTTTACTTTGATGAGGAGAATTTTGTAATATTACAAACTAATTTGTTGACATAGGGCGCTTATCCAACTATAATATTAAATATATGTTAAATAAATATTAATTTTTTTAGAGGAGAATTGCCCACATCATGATAATTGAGATTATTACAATTGCCGGTGGACTTGGTCTATTTTTATACGGTATGTCCGTACTTGGAACAAGCCTTGAGAAGATTGCCGGCGGAAAACTTGAAAAAACACTTGAAAAAATTACAAACAATCTATTTAAAGGAATTTTGCTTGGTGCAGTTGTTACTGCCGCAATTCAAAGTTCTTCCGCAACTACAGTTATTGTAGTTGGCCTTGTTAATGCAGGTATATTAAAGCTTAGAGGTGCTGTCGGCATTATCATGGGCGCAAATATTGGTACCACTGTAACAGGTCAAATTTTGCGACTTGCTGAACTTGAAAACAATGAGAGTGTCGGTTTTTTACTTGAACTAATTAAACCTACAACAATTGCCCCTATAATCACTGTTGTTGGTGTTTTATTATTTATGGGCGCAAAAAACAAAAAACATAAAATTGCTGGTGAAGTATTTTTAGGTTTTGGTATTTTATTTACCGGTATGTTTATAATGACAGACGCTGTTAAACCTTTAAGCGACTTACCAATTTTTGCGGAAATTTTTGCAACACTTTCAAATCCTGTTTTGGGTGTTTTGGCAGGTACTATTATCACAGCACTTGTACAAAGCTCATCTGCATCAGTCGGTATTTTGCAAGCACTTGCATCAACTGGTGTCATCAAGTATTCATCTGCCTTCCCCATCATCATGGGTCAAAACATTGGTACTTGTGTAACTTCATTAATATCAAGTATAGGCGCATCAAAAAACGCAAAACGAGCAGCTATGGTTCATTTATATTTTAATATTATGGGAACTGTCGTTTTCTTGTCTGCTGTTTATATCATACAGTATACGGTAGGATTTTCGTTTTGGAATGATGCTATAGACATGGGAGGCATTGCAAACTTCCATACTTTATTCAATATTGTAGTAACTGTAGTATTTATTCCATTTGCATCACTACTTGAAAAGCTTGCTAAACTTACAATCAAAGAGAAGTCTTCAAAATCAAGTTTACAATCGCAAGGCGAACTTTCTCTACTTGAGCCAAGATTTTTACAATCTCCATCATTTGCCTTATCACAATCACAACATGTAATAGGAACTATGGGTGACTATGCAAAAACGAATTTCTCCAAAGTAGCGACAATGTTTGAGAACTTTGACAGAAAACAGCAAGACAGTATTTTGGAAGTTGAAGATATGATAGATAGAATGGACGACCGTGTCAATAATTATCTTGTATCTTTAACAGATCAAGAACTTACCGATATAGAGAGCAAAACTATTACTTACCAGTTAAAACTGGTGTCTGAATTTGAAAGAATTGGCGATTATACTATCAACCTTATTGAAGAAAGCCAAGACATGCATGAAAATAAAATGCAATTTTCTAAAAGCGCTTTAGAAGAATTTAAAACTCTGCACCAAGCAGTTTTAGAAATTATAGAAATGTCATATAATGCTTATTTAGAAACAGATAGTGAGCTTGCAAGAAAGATTGAACCACTTGAAGAAATTATTGATACAATGGTTGAAACCTTAAAAGTTAAACATATCGAAAGATTAAAGGCTGGCAAATGTACGGTTGAGTGTGGACTTGTCTTCCTTGAAACACTTGTAAACTTTGAAAGGATTTCTGATCACTGTTCAAATATTGCAATATATATTTTAGGATTTAACTTAGATAATGATACTTTAAATTACCATGAATATAGAAAAAGCATACACGAGGGTGTAAACAAAGAGTATAGTGAACTTACAAGCCAATACAAAGATAAATATTTAAGCAAAATCAAATCATAAAAAATGCTGTCGCAAGTAAAATTTTACTTGCGACAGCTATTTTTTATAGTTCTTTTTTCCAAAGTCCATGTAAATTGCAGTATGCATATACAGCAAGCGGCTTATCATCTATTACCTTAAACTTACAAGCAGGTGCCATTCCAGGTTTTAATGCCTTTCTTTGTCCACCATTTTCTGTTTCAAGATAAATGTAATCAATAAAATGTTCCGCTTCCATTGGATGTGGCACACTACCAATAGTAACACAAATAGTATCACCATCAAGTTCTACACATGGCACATGTTTTTCTGTTGCCGCCTCCACAGAGTTTGCAACTAGCTCCTCCATTTTGCCACCACAGCACATTAGAGGAACACCTGCGTTTTCGATTATTCCAACGATATTGCCACAGCTTTTGCAAATGTAAAATTTTGTACTTTGCATATTTATCTCCTCCTTTTTAAACTTTACCTGCTACTTCCCTAGCAGTATATATACAATATATAATAATTTTTAAATATTGTCAATAAAAATTATCATTTATATAGATATTTTTCTGAAATATAAGTTGCTATTTCATTAAACACCTCTCCTGTGTAGTTCTGACTTTCCTTAACACCTTCATTAAGCACTACTATCACATACTCATCCTTACCATCAGAAATATAACCACCATACCAAAAGTTAAAAAGCTCACTTCCATTTTCATAGACACCCGTTTGAGCTGTACCTGTTTTTGCTCCTACAGAATAACCCTCAACATCGCCCTTCCTACCTGTACCATAAGTCACAACACTTTCCATATAACTTTTAAGCCTAAGTGCAGTGTCTGTTTCCATCACCACAGCTTTTGCCTTATTTTCAGTTTCACGCTCAAGCTCCATATTGCTATTTACTTCACCTAAATATAGTGTCGGCGCTATATATCTTCCATTTGATATAATTGTGTTAATCATCACCGCTACTTGCAAAGGAGTCACCCTAACATCGCCCTGTCCTATAGAGAAATTTGCCACATCTCCCCTACCACTAATTTCATCTGTTTCAAGTATACTACCACTATCTGTATAAAAGTCATTATACAAATATGTCGCTGTACCAAGGCCGAAATTTTTTGCCGTTTCATACAAAACTTGACCTGAGATTCTAAGTCCTAAGTCAATGAAATACGAGTTGCACGAGTGCTGAATTGCGGTGTGCATATTTACATTTCCATGCGCTACATGGTCATTGCAAGTCATCTCAATACCATCAACAATAACACTGCCTGTACAAACATATTCATCGTCTAAATCTATATTTGAATTTAATGCCGCTGTTGCTATAACCAGCTTAAAAACTGAGCCTGGCGCATAGGAGCTAAATGCTCTGTTTATCATGGGAGAGTCCTCCGAATTAAGTGCTTCACCTAAATTATTTTGTTCATACGAAGGAGTGCTTACTATCGCCTTAATTTGTGCATCATCACTGCTTAAGACGACAACAGCACCCGTTTCAAGTTTCTCTGCGGCATCTTGAGCAATTTTTTGTATATCTGAATCTATAGTAAGTGCAATTCCTGACGTGCTAAAATTTAAGGTATTCTTATAATATCTGTCTTCACCCAAAATTATATTGCCAAGTGCGTTTGACGTGTAACTGAGTGTTAATTTACCGCTATTTTTACTAAGTATTTCGTTAAATGCGCGCTCTACACCTGTCACGCCGTTGCCTGAGCCATCTATATAGCCTATTAAATTTGAAGCCAGTGGCTCATCCGGATATCTTTTTGGCACCTCAAAATAATCAACATACTCACCATCAGTTTTCACATCTACATTAAGTACATAAGGCATACCACTTTGTACAATATTTTCAGGATTTGCAATTTCATTTGTAACTTTAAATATTTCAGTAATACTTCTATAATCAGGCATAACTACCGCAAGAAGTGATTCACCTGTATTTGTAAGTGGTATTATATTACAGTCGTAAATTGTCCCTTTAGAACTTGCAATTAACACAGTGTTTTCACTTTGTGCATTGACCTGCTTTACATACTCTTCATTTTGTGAGAGCATAAATATATTATATATACAAAATGCATACACTAGTATAAACATAGTTAAAACGATTAGTATTTTTCTAAATTCAATTTTATTTGCTATCATATCATCTCTCCAATATATATTTATTAATATATTTGGACAAAAAAAATTTTTTATACAAAATGAGGAGATATGCAGTGCATATCTCCCTTTAATCTAATCTTTTACTCTTATCTTTTTCTTCTTAAATACGAACCGGCTTTAATTTCCTTTTCGCTTTTTATATATACTGTCATTGTAGCATGTGGTGCGCTGTCTATTTCTCTGCCTCTTTCATCTTTCATTTCTTCAATTTTCAAATGAAGAAGATCAGCTTTAGGTTGAAGGACTTCAACTTCTTCAGAAAGTAAAAATTTATTTCTTTGCGAAAGTTTTGCAACACCATTTTCCCAGCTTTCACAAATTGCTATTACATCCCAATTTCTTATGTAACCACCATCATTAACGTTTTGTCCGGGTTCATCACCCATGTAAAACCCTGTGCTGTATTGTCTATGACTGATTTTATCAACTTCTTCCAAAATTTCTTTTGGAATTTCTTCATTAGGATTATCATATGAAAAATCAAGCGCTTTTCTGTATGCTGAGCTTACACTTGCTACATAGTACTGTGATTTTGCTCTGCCCTCAATTTTCAAACTGCTTATTCCAGCTTTAATAAGCTTTGGAATATGCTCTATCATACACATATCTTTTGAATTCATAATATAAGTTGCACTGCGTCCTGATTCAAGTTGTTCCTCAACAATTTCAAAACTCTCATTAGGCCTTTTCTTTTCTACAAGCTCATACTCCCATCTGCAAGGCTGTGAGCAATCTCCTCTATTTGCATCTCTATTTGTTAAATAGCTTGAAAGCAAACATCTTCCAGAAAAAGAAACGCACATTGCACCGTGAACAAAACACTCAATTTCTAAGTCACTTGACGTGTTATCTCTAATTTCTTTAATTTCTTCAAAAGAAAGTTCTCTTGCAAGTACTACTCTTTTTGCTCCTAAATCATAAAACATATTAGCAGTTTCATAATTTGCAACACCAGCTTGAGTTGATATATGGATATCAACATTTGGTGCATATTTTTTCACAATAGAAAGCACACCTAAGTCTGATACAATAAACGCATCAATTCCTAAATTTGCACAAGATTTAATAAATTCAGGTAAAAGCTTAATCTCTTCATTGTGCGCTACAATATTGCAAGTTACATATATCTTTGCATTTTGACTATGACAAAGTTTTACAGCTTGTTCCATTTGCTCAGTATCAAAATTTTGTGAAGATGTTCTCATTCCGAAAGATTTGCCTGCAAGGTAAACCGCATCTGCACCAAAGTCCAGTGCGGTTTTAAGGCATTCTATATCTCCTGCAGGAGATAAAATTTCGGGTTTTAAATATATTTCATTTTTCATAATAATTATGCAAGTCCTGCCTCTATTAAGTTTTGGTTGTGCTTATCTATATTATTTGCATAATACGGTGTGCCATCGCTGCTGTGAGCAAAATATAGATAATCTGTATCACTTGGGTTAAGCGCTGCATTTATAGCTGCCATACCTGGGCTTGCAATAGCACCTGCTGGAAGCCCTTGAATATCATAAGTGTTGTAAGTGCTTACATAGTCTGCGCCAACACTCTCAGGAATAGTATCTCTTGTTTTATATGGATAGAAAATTGTAGAGTCACAATCTAGTGAGTATATTGAATGCTGTGCACCAAAGTCTAAACGATTGTGAAGTACTGATGATACATTTAACATGTCATCTGCATTTGCAGCTTCACGCTGAATAATTGATGCAAGTACAATAACCTCATCAAGCGTCATTCCCGATGCATTGACTTGATCTAATACATCTTTGGTGATTTTTGATTGGAAGTTTGTTAAGAATTTACCTATAATTACATCCACATCCTCACCCTTATAGAAATCATAGGTATCAGGGAACATATAACCCTCAAGCGTATAATATCGCTCTTCTTCATTTTCAATATATGAAATCATATCATAATCATCATAATTGGTGGTTTTTGCTGCTGCAAGTAGTTCCTGCGCATCAATAACTCCATTTTCTTCAAGTAGGTTTGCCATATCAAGAATATTCATACCCTCAGTAAATGTAAGTCTTACAACTTCCAAATTATTTGGTCCTGCTTGTACCATGTTTATAATTTCTTCATAATCAAGATTTGTCGCTATCTCGTACGAACCATGCTGAGTATACTCAGGGCTTGTGGTAAGCTCTGCATAAATTTCAAAAAATGTAGGTTGATCAATAACTTCGCCCTCATGCAAAATTTCTGCAAGTTCTTCAAATGAAGTATTTTCAGGAATATTAATTATAGTAGTCGCCGCCTCTTCTCTTCCTACAGCAAACAAGTCATTAGAACCTAAAATAAGAAAACTAGCAGCACTTAAAGACACAAGTATTACCATACATATCCACACAAGCCTAAAAATTCTTCTATTTTTTATTGATTTTATCTTATCTCTTTTTTTATGTTCTCTTTTTAAATCTTTTGATTTTTTTTCAGAATAATAAACACTGGCACCTATGTCTTGCGATGCAATTGACCCAGTGTTTGAACTTACCTTTGCATTTCCTTTTAAATTTTGATTATTAATGTCTAAATCATTGACCGTATTGTACACTTCGTCTTCAATATTAACATTAAATTCTTCAACACTTTTCTTCTCATAATCCATATTTTTATCAAATGAATTATTTTGAGGATAGTTTTTATTCTCGTCCATCTCTATTTCTCCAATCTTGGATTAATGCTTAACATCAATCACTAATAACATAATTCATATAAAAGTCAAATTCATCAGTAGGTAAGTGTTCTAAAATTTGCTCTTTAAAACACAGTCCTATGCAAATTCCTTTATAATTTTCTAAATACTTATCATAATATCCTTTTCCTCGTCCAAGCCTTGCTCCATTTTTTGAAAAAGCTAGTCCTGGCACTAAGCAAAGTGAATTTACACTATTTGCACAGTCAAATTTTTTTGACTTACTTTTTGGCTCTCTTATATTATAAGCACCAATTTCAAGCTCAGCAATATTATCAACCTTATAAAAATGCATCTCATTGCTTTCCTTTTCACATCTTGGAAAATATACACTTTTATTTTTTGACAAAAGGTATTTAAAAAGCTTCATCATATCAGGCTCTAATGAAAGGTTTGAGAATATTAGTATTTCATTGCGCATCAATATATTCTCGTCTTGTATAAGTTTTTGGAAAATTATATTATTCTTTTCTTCTATATTATTTAAAAAAGACAGTTTGTCTTTAATTTTCTTTCTAATTTCAGCCTTCTGTGCATTAGTG
Organism: uncultured Eubacteriales bacterium; assembly: GCA_964370405.1. Classification (GTDB taxonomy): domain Bacteria; phylum Bacillota; class Clostridia; order Oscillospirales; family Acutalibacteraceae; genus SIG603. The sequence goes on from CAYJJB010000028.1 coordinate 17,599, forward strand.
TCCAACATTAGTTTTTACACTGCATCGCACAAAACAGTTTATTCGCTTTCTCTTTAGAGTCAAATAACTCAACAATTTTCAGTGCAAAATCAATGCTCACTCCAGCACCTTTTGCAGTTATTATTTTGCCATCAACGCTCACATTTTCACCTGTATAGTTTGCACCATTTAACTGGGTATCAAATCCTGGATAGCAGGTGACATTTTTACCCTTCAGTAAATTCATATGTCCTAATATTGACGGCGCTGCACATATTGCACAAATAAATTTATCATTTCTGGCGCAGTAATCTACAACAGTTTTTAGAAGTGGTTCTGCCTCTAAATTAAGTGTTCCAGGTATTCCGCCTGGCAGTATTATCATTTCCATATCATCTGTACTTATATCTTTAATTTGCATATCTGCAAAAACTTTTATTGCGTGAGAGCCCTGTATTACATCAGAACCTATACCTACTGTCTTAATGTCAAGTTCTGCACGTCTTATAATATCTAAAGTCGCCAGCGCCTCTATTTCTTCAAATCCATCTGCTAAAAACATATAAATCATAACTTACACCACTCTCTTTAAAGTATTAAAAATTTCTTCTTCTATATCGTCCATATCACGGGGCATATCGCCTTTTGCGCATGAAATTATAGTCCATCCCAATTTTTCTGCAGCAAAAAACGCACACTCCCTACATTTAATTAAAAACTCTACATTTTTTTCATGTATATCTTTTTTCGTTTCATCTCCCTTATACCTCACCTTCAATAACTCTTGCGATACTAAAGGAGGCATGTCAAGATATATGACATGTAAAGGTTTTGGAAGACCCATTTTATTGTACTCTAAATCTTCTACCCAGTCTATAAAATTCGCCCATTCCTCTTTTGGAAGTTTTGACATTTGAAAAACTATGTTAGATGTGGTATACCTGTCTGCAATAACCATATCTCCATTATCAAGATATTTACCCCAATGTTTTTTATAGCTTGCAAACCTATCAACCGCATAGAAGACACAGCCCGAATACGGGTTCACATCTCCTGGATTTTCTCCAAACTCACCACCTAAATACATTTTAACAAGTGACGATGACGGTGAGTCGTAATCTGGAAAACTTATTTTATGTGTAGTTTTGCCACTTTTTACAAGCCTTAGTCTAAGTCTTTCAATTTGAGTACCTTTTCCACTTGCATCTAAACCCTCTATAACTACAAAACTCAATTTTCCACCTCACTCTTGAGATATTTCTCTTTCATTTCTTTCATTTTGCCACAGCTCATTTTACCCTCAGGACATACCCCTCCCACACATGGAGGTCCTGACTTTTTAAAGAGAGTAGGTGATACTTTTTTCACTTCCATAAGCATCAAATCCGCCATTTCACGGATTTCCCACTGCGCTCTGTGACAACACCTGTGGGCAAAAAAGTTTTTAAGGCTTCTTGCATTAAATGTGCAAACAAGCTTTGTGGTGCAAGCATTTGGCAATACAAACCTTGCGTCTTCAATAGCTTTTTTCTCGGCATTTCTCTTAGCGACTTTTTCATCCATTCCATTTTTCATCATATCATTAAAATGTTTATCAAAAAGCACTTTACTTAGTGCTTCGTACTGCTTTTGGTCATCTGCCATGGCTTTTAAGTAAATTTCTTTCGCTTCTTTTATATCATTAATTTCTGGAGGAATAACAAATTCAAATGCACTTTCCTTAACATATCTTTGACTTTGCACGCTAAATGATGCAATTCTATGCCTTGTAAGCTGTGCTAAAAGCGAACGTGACACACCTTCTATACCAAAAGTATAATTTGCATGTTCAATAGGGCTTTCATGTCCAATTTCAGAAAGCATTTGTAAAAAGCTCTCTGTTTTTTCATCACTTAAGCCCTCGGACACTGTGTCAATGCTAGATGGCGAGTAACAAAGCTTTGCGGCTGTCGCTATCGTTTTTTCTGGACTTGGTGTATATGTCAAAAGTTGTACATTCATTTGTTATTTCCTCTCAATTTAAATGCTTAGTTTTCTCCAATTTCAAGCGCTTTCATGTTAAGCTTTATCAAATGTTCCTTTGTTTTTGGCACACAGGACTTAATAGCTTTAACTAGTGTTTCTCTTGAGCAAAACTGTGTTTCTTTTTGTAATTTTCCTATAAGTATAATATTTGCAAGACCTACTAAATCGTTTTCTTGTGCAAGTTTTGTAGCAGGCATTTCAAAAATATTTACATCATCTCTTTTTGTATAACCACTTACGATAGAGCTGTCAACTATAACAGTGCCACCAGATTTTACTTCGCCAATAAATTTTTCATACGATGGCAAATTCATAGCAATTAAAACATCTGGATTCATAACAAGTGGCGAACCTATTGCTTTATCAGACACGCAAACAGAACAGTTTGCCGTGCCACCTCTCATTTCAGGTCCATATGATGGAAGCCATGAAACCTCTTTTTCTTCAGTAAGTCCAGCATATGCTACAACTTTAGCTGAAAACAAAATTCCTTGTCCGCCAAAGCCTGCAAATATCATGTCTAAATTTTTCATACACTCTTTACCCCCTTGTCTTTGTAAGTTCCAAGTGGATAGTGCGGTACCATATTATCATTAAGCCATTTTAAAGACTCTATTGGTGTCATACCCCAGTTTGTAGGACATGTAGAAAGTACTTCTATAATACAGTATCCTTTTCCATCAATTTGATACTCGAAAGCTTTTTTAATAGCTTTTTTTGCTTCTCTTACACTTTTAACATCGTCTACTTTAACTCTTTGCGCCAGAGCAACACCATCTAAAGTTGATAACATTTCACAGACTTTTATTGGATAACCAGCAGTGCTTACATCACGACCATAAGGACTTGTTTGCGTTACTTGTCCTGCAAGGCTAGTAGGCGCCATTTGGCCACCTGTCATGCCATAAATTGCATTGTTTACGAATATAGCAACAATATTTTCACCTCTTGCTGCCGCATGCACAGTTTCTGCTGTTCCAATAGCCGCAAGGTCACCATCACCTTGATAGGTAAACACAGTGCCATCTGGTACTGCTCTTTTAATACCTGTTGCCACAGCCTGTGCTCTTCCGTGTGGAGCCTGAACCATGTCGCAGTTAAAATAATTATATGAAAAAACAGAGCAACCAACCGACGCCACACCTATGCTTTTTCCTAAAACCCCAAGCTCTTCAAGGCTTTCGGCAACTAGTTTATGTATAATTCCATGAGTACAACCGGGACAGTAGTGCATTTGTGCATCTGTAAGTCCCGCACTTTTTTTATACTGATTTAATTTTTTCTAATATTTCACTTGGTGTAGGTATTACACCACCTGTGCGACCATAAAAATCAACAGGCACTTTATTATTTACTGCAAGTCTTACATCATCTACCATTTGTCCCATGCTCATTTCTACCACAAGCATATTTTTTGTAGTTTGGGCATTTTCTTTTATAACATCATTTGGGAAAGGCCAAAGACTTATAGGTCTAATCATACCAACTTTTAAGCCCTCTTCACGAGCCATATTTACAGCACTTCTTACAACACGAGAAGATGCACCATATGCAACAATAGTTAAATCAGCATCTTGTGTCAAATAGCTTTCTGACATTTGATGATTTTTCTCAATTACTTCATACTTTTTATATCTCTCTTTAATCAAGTCTTCAAGAACCGTCGGTGTAATATAAAGCGAGTTTGCAATATTCCTCTCTCTTTTATCTCTGTGTCCATTTGTCGCCCATGGTTTATCTATAGTGTTATCAGTTCCTATTTCAGGTAAGTCAACAGGCTCCATCATTTGTCCAAGCATTCCATCTGCTAAAATCATTGCAGGCATTCTATAAGTATCAGCCAAATCAAATGAAGTTGATACTAAGTCCACCATTTCTTGTACGGTTGAAGGTGCAAAAACTAATAGATGAAAATCTCCATGTCCTACAGACTTTGTCGCTTGCCAGTAGTCAGCTTGTGACGGCTGTATTCCGCCAAGCCCTGGTCCGCCACGTTGGATATTTATTATAAGCGCAGGCAAATCAGAGCCTGCCATATATGATATACATTCGCTCTTTAGGCTAATTCCTGGTGATGATGAAGATGTCATAGCCCTGACACCTGATGCAGCTGCACCCAAAACCATGTTAGCCGCCCCTATTTCAGATTCTGCTTGCAAGTATGTACCACCATGTTTTGGCATCATTTTTGCCATGTAAGCTGCAAGCTCTGTTTGTGGAGTAATTGGATAACCAAAAAAATGTCTGCACCCTGCCCTTATCGCCGCTTCAGCGAGTGCTTCGTTGCCTTTCATTAATACCTTCATAAAACGCTCTCCATTCTTAAAATTTATTATTTTTCAACACTGATAGCACTGTCTGGACACATAGTTGCACAAAATGCACAAGCTATACATTTTTCCATTTCAGTAATAGTTGCAGGACGATAACCCTTAGCGTTAAATTTCTCTTCGCTTAAAGAAATTATCTTTTTTGGACATGCTACAACACACATTTTACAGCCTTTGCAAATATTTTCATCAATAATAACTTTTGCCATAGTATTTTCCTCCTATATATTAAATTTAATTATTCCCATAAAAACTTTACTTCTCTATTTATCAGTTTAATTTTTTCACTTGTATTTTCAACTTTTACAAAATTTGGAACTGTGGTATACAAACAAGGAAGCCCTGAAAGCTTTTCAACTTCTTTTGCAAATTCAAATGAATCTTCTACAGTCTTCCATGTGGTATTGATACCTAAATGAGAGTTATTGACAATTGCTGTTGCTTTAAGTCTTGACACAGCTTCAATCTCTCTTAAAATATTTATTGCATCTTTTGGTTTTGAAGATAACATTCTATACATATTAATTACATATATCATCTCATAACCATATTCTTCAATATTGGTTGCATATGTACCCAAAACAGTTGCACCAACATCATCACCACCTACATCAACTATTACATTTAGCGCATTGTCACAAAAAATTTTTGACACGCTGCCTGAAAGCGATGGTATGTCTATGGTGCTTTTAGCGCCGTTTGGGGCAATTAAATCTATATTAAACTCATTAAGTTCATCTAAATAATCAGAAGATCTAAAGTACGGGTTTACTATATCAAAATCAACAAGAGTAGTCTTCTTATCTTTAGATGACTCTTTTGCAAGATTTAAGCACAAGTTAGTTTTTCCGCTTCCATAGTGCCCGCAAACAACAGTAATTTTGTTTTTACTATTCACTAATTGACCTCCTTTTATTAATGTTTAATCCAAGTAATTATATCACAATCAATTTAAAAATTCAAGAATTTTTGCCATTTGATTTTTTCATACTTGCAAATCATTTATGCTAAACGCACTACTTGCACACACATTTCGACAATGTTTTTATTTAATTCATACTTTTTTTATAAAATATATACTTAGATTTAATATTTATAAGTTACTCTTTAATCACGGGGAATCAAGAAATGCTAAATAAAGCATTTTTATTAAATCTTGTTTTCACATTTATACATACTGTCCGTATTTACTAAAATTTGAAAAAATCACTTTTTATAAATATGGCAGACCAAAATTTCCACCTTTGCAAATTTTTTGCAAAGGTGTTTTAAATTTCAATCTATAAATCTGCCTTTATGTGGAATAGTAATTTTAATATTATAATTAAGGGTGTGATTTAATGTGAAAAAAGGTTCAAGCAATAATTTTTTAATTTTTATTTTAAGTTCAGTCGTAAGTTTTACAGTTTTGGCAGTACCTGTATTTATATATGTATTATTTTTAAATTCAATAGATACAAATGAAACTTCAATTAAAGAGGCCTCCCTGTTTAATACTACTCCAATAAAAACAGAAAACGACAACCCCTCCCAAAATATTTTAGATACAAATGCCCAAACCTCAGACTCTGATGATGTATATTTAATTCCGCTTGGTGATATATTTGGCATAAAACTATATACTGACGGAATTATTGTTACTGCGCTTAGCGAAATATATGTAGATGGAAAATATTATTGCCCAGCAGAGGACGCCGATATTCGACCAGGTGATTATATTACACATATAAACTCCATACAAGTAGATAGCAATTCGCATTTTACAAAAATTTTGGCTCAAGAAATGCCTGATACAGTAGAGCTAACAATTATAAGAGATAAGGAAACTATCAAAACAACTCTAACACCTATTTTTGATGGCACAGCATTTAGATGCGGAATGTGGATACGAGATAGCGCAGCAGGTATAGGAACACTTACCTTTGTAGACCCTGTAACAGGTATATTCGCAGGCTTAGGGCACGGAATTTGCGACCCTGACACAGGAGCTGTAATGCCACTAAAAGATGGAAGTCCTACTGCAATTACAATTAGCACTATTGAAAAAGCAGAGGCAGGCCTTCCAGGTAAAATTAACGGTTTTTTCACAAGCACAGACGCAATAGGAAGTTTAATAGCTAATAATGACACAGGAATTTATGGCACATTATACGACATTCCACAAAAAGAAAAATTCCCTGTCACTCCATCAGAAGAAGTAGAAAAGGGAGCTGCACAAATACTTGCAAGTGTGACAAACGACGGAGCAGAAATTTTTAATGTAAGCATAGAAAGTATCCCAAACCCAGATGATAATATAAAAAATGTGGTAATAAAAATTACAGATGAAAGACTTATGGCAATTACCGGAGGTATAATTCAAGGAATGAGCGGAACACCTGTTATAAAAGACGGAGAACTTACAGCGGCAATAAGCCACGT
>CAYJJB010000029.1:0-20932 GCA_964370405.1 uncultured Eubacteriales bacterium
CCTGGAAAATTCCCGATTTAAGAAAAAAGATACTTTTCACACTTTTCATAATAGTAGCATTTCGTTTTGGTTCTGTAATACCAGCACCGTTTTTAGATGTAAATGAGCTTCAATCACTTATGAACTCAGCTGCAACAAACGGAACTGCTCTTGGTTATATCAACATGCTAACAGGTGGTGCGTTTGCATACGCTACCCTGTTTGCCATGGGTATCACACCATATATCAATGCTTCAATTATTATGAATCTTCTAACAGTTGCAATTCCACCGCTTGAGCGTCTTGCAAAAGAGGGTGAAACTGGTAAGAAGAAAATCGCAATGATTACAAGATATGTAACAGTGCTTTTAGGCCTTATTCAAGGTACAGCATTTTACTTCTATCTACACAACTCAGGAATAACAATATTTAATGAGGGTGCTTCCATGTGGTTTAGTGCAGTGGTAATTATTTTCGTATTTACTGCAGGTACTGCTTTAATCATGTGGATGGGTGAGCAAATCAACCAAAAAGGTGTTGGTAACGGTATTTCGATTATCCTATTTGCAGGTATAGTTGCAAGACTTCCTGTAACAGGTGGTCAACTTATGGAATACTTAAACTTAGCAATTGCAGACCCATCAAATGCAGGACAATTCTTTGTATTTGTTCCACTATTTGTAATTTTATTCCTATTTGTTATTTGGGTTATCGTATTTATGAATGATTCAGAAAGACGTATCCCTATACAATACGCAAAAAAAGTAGTCGGCAGAAAAATGTACGGCGGCCAAAGCTCACACATGCCTATTAAGGTTACAATGAGCGGTGTTATGCCAGTTATCTTTGCCTCAGCTATTTTATCAATACCATCAACTATAGAGTTGTTTGTAACTCCAACAGGCTTCTGGGCAGGATTTTTTGACGCCCTATCAAGTTCAGGTTGGCTTTACTCAGTAATTTACTTTATATTCATTATTGTGTTTGCATATTTCTATATGACAATGCAGTATAACCCAATTGAAATGGCTAATAATCTACGCCAATCAAATGGTACAATCCCAGGTATTCGTCCTGGCAAACCAACTTCCGATTTTATAGCAAAAATTTTAAACAAAATAACACTAATTGGAGCACTCTTCTTAGCTTTTGTTGCATTATTACCTATAATATACGGAAATGTTACAGGCATGCAAGCCTTGTCAATGGGCGGTACTTCGATTATAATTATGGTAGGTGTAGCACTTGAGACTGTAAAACAAATTGAGTCACAAATGATGATGCGCCACTATAAAGGATTTTTAGATTAATATAAGTTTGGGAGAGGTAGCCGCTTGGCTACCAAGCCCACTACTTACTGAAAGGATGTAGAGTATGAAACTAATTTTATTAGGTGCACCGGGTGCCGGCAAAGGCACACAAGCAGAAATAATCTGTGAGCATTTAGACATCCCAACAATTTCAACGGGTAATATTATCCGTGAAGCGATGAAAAGCGGTACTGAAATGGGCGCAAAGGCGAAAGCTTTTGTAGAAGAGGGTAAACTTGTTCCTGATGAAGTAGTCATCGGAATAATTAAAGAGCGTCTGTCAGAAGATGACTGTAATAAAGGTTTTATCTTAGACGGCTTCCCAAGAACCATTCCACAAGCCGAGGCTCTTGATACAATGGGCGTTGCTATTGACAGAGTTATCAGCATAGAAGTAGCTGACAGCGCAATAGTGTCCAGAATGTCCGGACGCCGTGTTTGCCAAGACTGCGGAAGTTCTTATCACCTGGTTTATAAAAAATCAGCTAAAGAGGGCATATGCAACAGTTGTGGCGGCACCCTGATTCAGCGCAAGGACGACCACCCCGATACCGTGCTTGAAAGACTTGAAGTTTATCATGAACAAACTGAGCCTTTAAAAGACTACTACAAAAACCAAGGTAAACTTGTTTTAGTAGAAGGACAAGAAGAGCTTAGTGAAACAACAAAACTTACTTTAGAGGCGCTTAATGCACCGCTAAACTAAGGAGAAATTTATGATAATAATGAAAAGTGACCGTGAAATTCAAATAATGAGGGAAGCGGGAAAAATTTCACAAAAGGCATTAATGCTGGCAGGTGAGGCTGTAGAGCCGGGTGTGTCTACACACTATCTTGATAAAATTGTCAGAAACTATATTGAAAAATGCGGAGCAACTCCAAGTTTTTTAGGATATGGCGGTTTTCCGGCTAGTGCTTGTATATCGGTAAATGATGTGGTAATCCACGGCATACCATCAAAGTCAGAGGTTTTGAAAAGCGGCGACATAGTAAGTATAGACGTCGGTGCATACTTTAAAGGTTTTCACGCAGATAACGCATGGACTTTTGCCTGCGGTAGTATAAGTGAAGAGGCACAAAAACTTCTTGATGCCACCAAAGAGAGTTTGTTTGAGGCCATTAAAATGGCTAAAGACGGCAGTCGTATAGGCGATGTAGGCTCTGCGGTACAAAGGTATGTTGAAGCTCGCGGTTACTCGGTTGTACGAGAATTTATCGGCCACGGAGTAGGTGCGAAATTGCATGAAGACCCAAGTGTTCCAAACTATGGCACTCCATCAAAAGGTGTCAGACTTCAAAACGGCATGACAATTGCCATTGAGCCTATGGTTAATATGGGAAAACCTGAGGTTAAAATTTTAAGCGATGGTTGGACTGTAAAAACTGTGGACAAAAAGCTGTCAGCTCATTTTGAGCACACGGTTGCAGTAACCCCAGAGGGACCTGTTATTTTAACAGAGCTTTAAGAGGTGCAAAATGTGTTTAGAAAAAGGGCAGATAGTGGTATCACTTGCAGGTCATGATAAAGGCGAATTTCAGGTAGTTATTTCTTTAGAGGATAAATTTTTACTTCTAAGCGATGGAAAAAGAAGAAAGATGGAAGCCCCAAAAAGAAAAAATGTAAAGCATGTAAGTGTAACAAAAACGGTTTTAGATCCTGAGTGCCTTAAAACCAATCGACAAATACGAAACGCCTTGTCAAAGTACAGGCATGAAACGTTTAAGACGGAGGTTTTATAATGTCAAAACAAGACGTAATTGAGCTTGAAGGCATAGTAAAAGAAGCGTTGCCAAACGCTACATTCCAAGTGGAACTTCCAAATGGACATGTAATTTTGGCTCATATATCAGGTAAACTTCGTATGAACTTTATACGTATTTTACCAGGTGACAAAGTAACTATTGAAATGTCACCATATGACCTTACAAAAGGTCGTATAACATGGCGTTCAAAATAAACGCCAAACGAAAGAATAAAATACTAGAGTTTTTAAGATTAAAATTCATCTAACAGTAAGAAAGGATGGTCAGTAATGAAAGTCAGGCCTTCTGTTAAAAAGATATGCGAAAAATGCAAAGTAATTAAGCGTAAAGGGAAAATCATGGTTATCTGTGAAAATCCTAAGCACAAACAACGCCAAGGTTAATTTTGTAGGCAATTAAATTGCCAAGCTAAGGAAAGGATGGTCATAATTATGGCTCGTATTTCAGGTATAGATTTACCAAGAGATAAAAGACTTGAGATTGCTCTAACTTATGTTTATGGCATTGGCCGTAAAACTGCAACAGAAATTTGTGAAGGTACAGGAGTATCAGGAGATATTCGTGTAAGAGATTTAACTGATGAAGATGCAGCTAAATTAAGAGAGTACATTGAAGCAAACTGCAAAGTTGAAGGTGATTTAAGAAGAGAAATCGCTTTTGATATAAAAAGACTTATAGAAATCGGTTGTTATAGAGGTGTTCGTCACCGTAAAAGCCTACCGGTTAGAGGCCAACGTTCTAAGACTAATGCGAGAACTCGTAAAGGTCCAAGAAAAACAATGGCTAACAAGAAGAAATAATGGAGGGATTATTAAATGGCAGCAGTAAAAGGTTCTAAAAAGACCGCAGTCAGAAGACGCCGTGAGCGCAAAAACATTGAGCGTGGAGCTGCACATATCCAGTCCACATTCAACAATACTATCGTAACGATTACAGACGTACAAGGAAATGCTATTTCATGGGCAAGTGCTGGTGAACTAGGATTTAGAGGTTCAAGAAAATCTACTCCTTTTGCAGCTCAATCAGCAGCAGAAACAGCAGCAAAAGCAGCTATGGAGCACGGTATGAAATCAGTTGAAGTTTATGTTAAAGGACCAGGTGCAGGACGTGAGGCAGCAATTCGTGCCCTACAAGCAACAGGTTTAGATGTTAACATGATCAAGGACGTAACACCTATTCCACATAACGGATGCCGTCCTCCAAAGAGAAGACGTGTATAATAATTTATTAAAGGAGGATATTTGTAATGGCAAGAAACAGACAACCTGTTTTAAAAAGATGCAAAACACTTGGCATTGAGCCAGCTGTTATGGGTTACAACAAATCTACAAGAAGAATTCCAAAACCTAACAAAAGAAAACAAAGTGAATACGGCTTACAACTAAATGAGAAACAAAAAGTTAAATTCATTTATGGTGTACTTGAAAAACAATTCTCACATTACTATGAAAAAGCAGTTAAAAGAGCAGGAATTACAGGTGAAAACCTACTTCAATTCTGCGAAAGAAGACTTGACAGCGTAGTATACAGAATGGGACTTGCATCAACAAGACGTGAAGCAAGACAACTTGTTGGCCACGGTCACTACACAGTTAATGGTAAAAAAGTTGATATAGCTTCATACTTAATTGACGAAGGCGATGTAATTGCTTTATGCGAAAAAAGCAGAGGTTCATCAAAATTTAAAGCTATAGTTGAAACAAGAGGCGCTATTCCTGTAGCTAATTGGTTAGATTATAACAAAGATACTCAAGAAGCTAAGGTTTTAAGACTACCAAATCGTGAAGATATAGACTTTGACGTTGATGAAACACTTATCGTTGAGTTTTACTCCAAATAATGCCCTTTAAACTAAAATGCCGCATGTGCAAGGAGGAACGCGAATGATTGAGATAGAAAGACCGAGAATAGATATAGTAAATATTTCCGACGATGGAAAATACGGTAAATTTGTTATAGAGCCTCTTGAAAGAGGCTTTGGAACAACTCTTGGAAACAGCCTTAGAAGGGTACTTCTTTCAAGCTTGCCGGGCGTGGCGGTTAAAACGGTGAAAATTGATGGTGTTGTGCATGAATTTTCAACTATTCCAGGCGTTAAAGAAGACGTAACAGAAATAGTTTTGAATATTAAAGGTATAGTTGCAAAACTATACTGTGACGGTGCTAAAACCGTTACTATAGATGCACAAGGCCCCGCAGAGCTTACTGCAGCTTCTATCAAATGTGACAGCGAAGTTGAGATTTTAAATCCAGAACTTCACATTGCTACTTTAGGAAAAGATTCAAAGTTTTATATGGAACTTGTATTTGACAAAGGTAGAGGATATGTTTCAGGCGAAAGAAATAAGCAAAATATGCAAAGCGGCGTAATTGGAGAACTTGCAGTTGATTCAATTTATACACCGGTTTTAAAAGTTAATTTCAGCGTTGAAAATACACGTGTTGGTCAAAGCATAGATTATGATAAACTAACACTTGATGTATGGACAAACGGAGTTATAAATGCACAAGAAGCAGTTTCACTTGCTGCTAAAGTCTTAACTGATCATCTAAACTTATTTGTTGATCTTTCCGATAAAGGTAAGAGCGCAGAGATTATGATTGAAAAAGACGATAATGGCAAAGAAAAAGTTTTAGAAATGACAATAGAAGAACTTGATTTATCAGTACGTTCTTTCAACTGTCTAAAACGTGCAGGAATTAACACGGTTGAAGACCTTATCAACAAGTCTGAAGAAGATATGATGAAGGTAAGAAATTTAGGACGCAAATCACTAGAAGAAGTTATCTGGAAGATGGCATCTCTTGGATTTAATTTGCGTAAAGAAGATGAATAAATCTGTTTAACAGATACTAATATTTAGGAATAGGAGTGATATTTCATGCCGGGAACAAGAAAACTCGGAAGAGACACTGCTCACAGAACAGCTATGCTCAGAGGGCTTGTCACATTCTTCTTTGAGAATGGCAAAATAGAAACCACCGATACTCGTGCTAAAGAAGTACGTTCATTGGCGGAGAAAATGATAACTATAGCAAAGGTTGACAATTTAACAAACAGAAGAACAGTTTTGGCTTTCATCACTAAAGAAGCTGTAACAAACAAACTGTTTAAAGAAATTGCACCAAAATATGTAGATAGAAACGGCGGATACACCAGAATTTCAAAATTAGGCCCACGCCGTGGCGACGCTGCAGAAATGGCAGTTATCGAGCTTGTCTAATTAATACTAAACGACCTCATTAGAGGTCGTTTTTTTTCATGAAAAAATATAAAGAAAGCTCTGCTCTTGCCGAAATTGTGTTTACGGCTAGAGCAGAGCTTTTATAATCTTTTAAATTTACTGTCTAAATTTTGGTAGTATGACAGACACTAATAACCAGAATACTTCATATAAGAATATAGTTGTTGCTTTAATCGGAGTGCTTGGTAGGAAGATTAACATTAAAGTTAAAATTACAAAACCTAAAACAGGGATAAGTGCTTGTAGTGCAACCACTAAAGACAATGACTTTTTGCAGTTAATACAAAGTGAAACTAATGTCATAAATGAATCGGTTCTGCCTTTTGTTGAACAAAGTGCACTTGCTCTGGATAGTTCGTTTGCAGTTTCCTCATCATATGAATGTGCACCCTCACCTGTAAGCGAAACTATGGTTTGTAGGTCAAGCTTGAAATTCGTGGAGATAAATTCAGGTGTTAAATTGGGATTTGTTGTCTTAATTGCAATGCTTACACCGCTTTTTTCAAGATTTTTAAGTCTTGATTGTCGTCTACTATCAAATTTATAAGATAAAATAAGCATGGCAGCAAGGTCGCTTTCAAAGGCTACAAATATTACCTGATTGCCATTTGCAATATATTCGTCCTCTGCATTTTCAGGAACTTGGATATTTCTTTGTGTTAATAATTCTCTGTTACCTATAAGTACACGTCTGCCGTCTACTACAGCCGACACGCCTTTTTCGTCCTCATAGCTTATTGCTGAAGGGTTGGGGAAGTCTTCGGGATATTCGTTTGCAATTTGTGCAAAAATATCTGATAAAGTGCCGCCTGCTTCTCTTGCAACGCCCGAGGCGATAAATAGTGCCTCATCTGCACTTTCATATTCAAAGGTGTTAATTCCGTCAATGGTTACAGTTCCATTTGGAAAAATTCCACTTTCATCAATTACTATTGTGTTTACTGCTGCCATTTGTTTTACGGCTTCATACCCAGATGCCATAGCACCGCTTCTAAGGGTGGTTTTAGTCAGTTTTGACAACGGTAGGTTAACTGTTATTAAGTTTGTAAAACATACCCAAATGCTTGCAGAAGCGGCAAATGCGGTAAACCCTAAGAAAGTATCTCTTGTCAAAACTAAAACAGTTATAAACAGAGCTAAAGAGGCGATTACACCAAGCGGTGCAAGTTTTTTTGAAACTCTCTCTGCAGGGTCTGTGCCATAAGAATATTGTAAAAAGTTTTTTAAGAACTTAACCTTTTTTTGATGTACAACTTTTCCATTTTTAATATCAGCAAATTCACCCTCATAATTTTTAATTACATACTTTTGCTCTCTCGATGTAATAAATCTAAAATTTCTATAAATTCTATTTGACATTATATGTTTGCCGATTGCATTTGTTAAAAGTGCAAACATTACAAGTAGATTATATAAATGAGATGTTGCACCTGCTATTTGTGCTGGATATATGAATGCGACTATGTTTTGCAAAAGAGCCGCAAAAACAGCAAATGATACTGCACTGTCTGAGTCTGGTTTATATGCAAATAAATTTTTAAAACCATCAATCAAAGAGCTTTTAAACATCCAAATATTTGCACAAAGAACTAAAATATTAATGATTAGATATGCATTTGGATTGCTGTTTGGGTCAGCTGTTTGGGCGCCACTTTCAAAACCTATACTCAAAATGAAAAGTAATATTGTTGAAATAGCAGATACTAAAATTTTAAGGCTTAGTTTATTTAAATCTTTTTTAAGGCTTGAGAAAATAGATTTTGCCTCAGATTGTTCTGCATAATCATCTATAGACTCTTCCTCTGTATTTTGCACAGGCACTTCTTTTCTGTTATATGCACGCTTTACAACAGGCGCCTTTACCTCTTGATAAATTTGGGCTTCCTTATCAATTGCATTTTGCAAAAGATCAGCTTTAACCGCATGCACCGGCGCAAGTTTTGGTCTGTACCTTGTAATATCATCAAGTAAAGGGAATATTTCTTCCTTAGCTACTTGGGTAGCCTGAGGCATAGCTTTTTCTTCCGATTTAACTTCAGGCATGTCAGGCACAGATTGTGTTACTGGATTTGAAACAGACTTTTCCACTACAAATTTCTCAATTTCCTGCTCATCTACTTTTGGGAATTGAACACTTTTTTGTAGCTCTATAGTGTCGTTTAAAACATTTAGCTTTATCTCTATTGTTTCATTTTCAGCGCTTTGATTCATTGCCTTTTGAAATTCATCAGCTTCATCAAGTCCTGAAATTCCGTGTTGCTTTGTATAAGGGTCTGCTGCAAAAGAGGTGACAGGCATTGGTGCAACCACACCAAATTCATCTGCAAGCTCTTCTTCATTAACACCTGCTGTTTCCACCGCATGTGCAACTCTTTTTCTGCGCTCTTCTTTAATTTTATTAAAACTTTCCTCAGCCTCAAGGTCTAAGGTATTGTCAAAAAGATCGACATAAGTGTTTGACATTTGATTATTTTCAGCTGATTTTGTATAACCTTTTTTGAGTTCGTTCAAAGGCTTAAACTCTACTCCGTAATAAAGGTCTTCCATTTCATCTCTTTTCTTTTCTTTCTTAGAAAAGAAACCTTTTTTCTTCTTCTTTTCCTTTTTAGGCTTTGCAGGGGCACTATCCTCTTCTTCCTCAATTTCGTACTCAGAAAAATCTAAAGATTCACCCTCAAGTTCTTCAAAAACCGTATCAAGGTCAACCTGATCATTTAAAAGCTCATCATCTCTTATACCAGCACCTGAACTATTTTTAAATATTTCACGTTCGTTTTTTTTCATAGCATTAATACTCCATTTAAGTTTATTTGTATTTGCAAATTAATTGTTATTAAACAGATTTAATTCCACTTCTTTGTCTTGCAATTTCATAAGAAATTATTCCACAAGCAACAGATACGTTTAAAGACTCAATATTGCCTTTAATAGGCACAGACACAGATACATCTGATTTATCTTTTAAAAGTCTGCTAATGCCTTTGCCCTCAGCGCCAATAATTAAGGCGACTTTGCCCGAGTAATCAACAGTGCACCAGTCTTGTCCGTCCATATCTGCACAGTAAATCCAAAAACCTAAGTCTTTAAGCTTGTCTGTAAAAGACGCCATATTTGTTACTTTAATTACAGGAACATACTCTATTGCGCCTGCCGATGCTTTTGCAACAGTATGAGTAAGGCCCACACTTCTGTGTTTAAGTATTACTACGCCATGTGCGCCACAGCACTCAGCAGTTCTTAAAACAGCACCAAGGTTATGAGGGTCTGAAAGTTCATCACACAAAATAATAAAAGGTTCCTCTCCTTTTTCTTTTGCAAGCTCTAGCACATCATCAAGTGTTGAGTACTCCTTAGCAGCAACCCTTGCGATTATTCCTTGGTGGTTTGTGCCACCGCACATAAATTGAAGCTTTTTGGCATCAGCTTCTTTAATGTTAATTCCTTTTTGATTAGCTTTTGCAATTATTGCAGTGACGGAGCCTTGGCGCTCGCCTTTTTGTATGTAGATGCTGTCAACGGTTCGGCCGCTCTTAAGAAGCTCTAATACAGCGTTTCGTCCTATAACTAAATCTTTAGGTACTTCTGTATATTCTTTATTGTTCATATCAATTCTCCAAATTTCATGTTGTTGCAAATCAAGCTAAAAGCTTGCACATGCATATATGTATCTATTATACCATAAATTTCAAAATGTTCAAACTAAAAATTCTACATAAGTTGGCATATATTTTTTTAAAACTTTTTTACCTGACAAAATGCAATTAAAAATTACCATAAATGTATAAATATTCTTTAAATTGAGGTGGTTTTGGCAAATAAAAAATAAAAAAAATTTACTGTTTTTTGTGGTTTACATAAGGATACTTATAAGTGCTGAATTTCTGTTGAAAACTCTGTTGAAAGTGTGGAAAAGTCCGCAATCCTACTTGATTTCAACTTTTAACATTTTGATTTTTATCATTTTTTATGTTAACCGACATTTATTTTATAGCGGTGGACAAATTTACCTCTGTAAAGTAGTTTAAACTAATTAGTTGTGGACAAGCAAAAATTTATTACTATATATAGATTTAAGATCGGGTAAAATTTGTTTGTCAAGTCCCCTTATCAGACTAAAAATGATGTATTTTAATTAATGTGAAGTTTTCCGACGTTTTCGACATTTAATACTTGCAAAAAGCTTAAATTATGCTATAATTTTTGTAAACGAAAGTTTGAAAATGCTAAGAAAAGCTATAAAAAAGCTTCTTAACATAAATTTCATAATGAATAAATATACATTGGAGGCAAGTATGAAGGAAAATCTATGTTCCATACCTATAAATGACATTTTTAAGGGATATCACGACTGCCCACTTTGTTTTATGCGTGACATGCTTGAAGAAAAACTTACAGAATATATAACAGGAGCTGCAATGATGGAGCCTGATGTGCGTGTCAAAACAAATGCTTTGGGTTTTTGCAAAACTCATTTTGATAAAGTAATAGAAAAGGGGAACAGGTTGTCCGTTGCACTCATTTTGCAAACGCTTTTGGCCCAGGTTGATGCTGAACTGGTAAATACTGAAAACAGTTTAAAAAAGCAGCAGGAAAGTGTGAAAAAGAGAAGAGAAAGCTGTTTTGTATGTGAAAATTTGGAGAGAAACATGGTGCACCTTATCTCTTGCCTAATAAGCTTATTTGAAACTGACGAAGAATTTAAAAAAGTTTACAAGGCGCAAAAAGGGATTTGCACATACCATTATGGCGAGTTAGTTTTAAATACGAATAAAAAAAATAAAGAATTTCTAAACGAAAGCAAAATTTTGGCACAAAGGCAAATGAATAAAGCAAGAGCTGATATAGATGAATTTTGCAGTTTGTTCGATTACAGAAACAAACAGACGGCAAGTGAAAATGCAAAAACAGCCATTGAAAAAGCGGTGGAAAATTTAAGCGGCAGAAAATTAATATGAGTAAGAGGAAAAATAAATGACATACAAAGTTTTGGACAATTATATAGAAATAGAAAAAAATTTCGATTTAGAGCAAACGCTTGATTGCGGTCAAGCATTTAGATGGAAAAATGATGGTGAGTTTTTTTATGGAATAGCCCTAAATAGTTATATAAAGCTGTGGCAAGATGATAGCAAAATAAGATTTTACTGCAGTGAAGAAGATTTTTTAAATTTATGGGCAGAGTATTTTGACCTTTATACAGATTATGAAAAAATAAAAAGTGACATGGCAAAGCTTGATAAAAAACTTGAAGAAATAACAAAATTTGCACCTGGAATAAGGATTTTAAAGCAAGATAGCTGGGAGGCAATTTGTTCTTTTATAATTTCACAAAATAATAATATACCAAGAATAAAGGGTATAATTGAAAAGCTTTGCGAGAATTTTGGAGAAAAAGGCGAGCATGGTTATTTCTTCCCAAGCTATAGTAAAATTGCAAAGTGCAGTGAAGAGGACTTGGCGATTATAAAAAGTGGGTTTAGGGCAAAATATTTGATAAGTGCCGCAACTATGCTTGAAAGCGGAAAAATTAATATAGATGAAATCAAAAAAATGGATATAGAGAGTGCTAAAAAAACTTTGCAACTAGTAAAAGGAATAGGCCCCAAAGTGGCAGACTGTGCACTTTTATACGGTTTTTACCGCACAGAGTGTTTCCCAATGGACGTATGGATGATAAGAGCAATGAAAGAGCTTTTGCCAAATTTAGTAGCAGAAGATTTTGGAAAAAATGCAGGAATGGCACAACAATATATCTTTCATTACAGCAGACATCATTTATAATTAAGATAGGTTTATGAGCGATAAAATGATTTTCGCCAAATTGACAAATAAATGTAGGGGCGGTCCTATGTGACCGCCCGAAACCTTGGATTTCACCATTAGTTTCGGGCGGCAACACAGGGTCGCCCCTACGAGTTTTCGAGAATTTCGTCACAGTCTCATTTTTTAATGCCTTATTAATTATTCAAATTTTAAAAACAGTTCAAATACAAACTCTTCTTCATTCATTCTGTACTTCTCTAAAAGCTCTGGTCCACAGGCTCCTGAGCCTACACCGCTGTGCTTATAATCAAGATGAAGCACTATGTCGTCGCTTTTTTCAAGCTCAAAATTATGCGTTTTGCTTGCAAGCTCTTCTCTTGTATAGTGAGAGGCATTAAAGCTAAATGGTTTTTCAGAGCACACATAAAGTGCAACTGCGCCGTCATTTATATTAAATTGCTTACAGCCAAAATGGCTTCCATTTTCTTGTGGCATAATGTAATCTTCATGCAGATTTTCAACTTTATCGGCAAATAGACCAAGATATGATGAAATGTGCTTGTCCTCATAACTCTCAAAAGGACCATAACCAAAGTACTCTACATTATCAAAAGTTTTAGGTAAGAACATGCGAATACCAAAGCGTGGAAGATATGGAAAATCAGCTTTTTTCTTGCAATTAAGCTCCATGCGCATGTCGCCATAAGCATCTATTTCCCATATAGCCTCTATGCTAATTATTTTTTGGATATATATAGCCGCAATTGACATGCTGCATTTTATTACTGCAATACCGTCTGTAACTTCACAGCTTGTGTCATACACTTTTACAGTTTTTCTGTCATATCCGTATTGCTTCCATATAGGGTCTATGTACATATCGTTGTCTGTAGGTGCTCTGTAAATGTCAAGCTCCATAGGCTTTGTAAGTAAGCTCACATTATTTTTTACTATGCTGTCAAACATACCTTTTTTCTTGTTAAAGCTATGTTTAAAGACGTCTGATGATATATAAATTATCTCATCATCTTCTTCAATAAAAATGTCGCCTCTTACATGCTCTGGTCTATTATATACACCATTTGAAATTATAATTTCGTCAAACCCTAAGGGGAAACCCTTTTCGTAAAAGTCTGTGTCTTCTTTTGCAGAATAATAAATCAGCACGCTAACAGTTTTATCGCTGTCATAATCCATGGGAATACTTACGGTTTTTGTGGCGTGAGGTGCAATGCTTATATCATCTATAACTCCACCATATGCGGTCTCTCCGTCCTCTAAAACTTCATAAGACACTTGGGCAAAGTCTAGGACATCTGTAAAATCTAAGGTGTTATATAAATCTATTTCACCTTTTTCAACATTTTTAAGGCTTGCTCTTATAGGTCTTATACCATTTTTAAATTCAATAAGCCCTGTGTGTGGTGTTCTGTCAGGGTACACTAGTCCGTCCATGCAGAAGTTGCCATCATGCGGAAACTCGCCAAAATCGCCACCATATCTGTAAATTGGTTTATTATCAGGGGTTGTGCCACAGTAAATTGCGTGGTCGCACCACTCCCAAACAAAGCCACCTACAAAGCCGTCATATTTATAAATTTGCTTTTGATAATCTTCAATATCGCCAGGTCCATTTCCCATTGCGTGCACATATTCGCACTGAATAAATGGCAGAGTGTTATTTTCATCTGCAAAATACTCATCAATTTTTTCTGTTGGGTAATACATTTGGCTCATCATGTCAAGCATGGACTTATCATTTTTTCTGCCATAAGCTTCAAAATTGCAGTTTTCATAATGCAAAAGTCTTGATGGGTCGTAAGATTTTACCCATCTTCCAGCCTCTTCCAAATTTTCGCCAAAGCCAGACTCGTTTCCAAGTGACCACATAATTACGCAGGGATTATTTTTATCCCTTATAACGTTTTTCTTGTTTCTATCAAGTATAGCTTTTTTAAACATTGGGTTTATCGCAAGGTCTGAATATCTGTCTGTGTTGAAGTCGCCATAAGTGGAGGTTGCGCCGTGCGACTCCAAATCTGCCTCGCCCATTACATAAAAGCCCATTTCACTGCAAAGTTGTAAAAACCACGGTGCGTTTGGGTAATGGCTTGTACGAATTGCGTTTATATTGTGTTGTTTCATCAAAATTAGGTCTTCTAAAGCCTGTTCATAACTTATAGTATAGCCTGTTACAGGGTCGCTGTCGTGGCGGTTGACGCCCTTAATTTTTATGTTTTGATTATTAAAATAAATCACGCCATTTTGCACATTTATTTCCCAAATGCCAAGTTGTTGTGAAATAACTTCATCATCAGTGCAAAGCAAAATATTGTAAAGATATGGGTCTTCAGCGCTCCAAAGTTTTGGCTCTTCAATACTAAATTTAATTTTACCTTTTTTCTCTTGAACCTCGGATAAAAGTTTGCCACTTGATGTGAAAAGCTTTCCAGTTACTTTAACATCACCAATTTTCTCGATTTCAACAGTTACATTTGCTTTAGTATAGTTTTTATTAAGCTCTTTTTTTACAAAAAAATCTCTAATATGATTTTTAGGACGCTTTAAAAGGTAAACATCTCTAAAAATTCCACTCATTCTAAATTTGTCTTGATCTTCAAGATAAGTGCCTACACACCATTTTAGAACAAGTACGGCTATGCTGTTTTCGCCTTTTACTAAAAGCTCAGTGACGTCAAACTCGCTTGTGCTGTGTGACACTTGGCTAAAGCCTGCAAACTCGCCATTTACCCAAAGGTAAAAACAGGAGTCAACTCCCTCAAAATTAAGGTAAGTTTTACCTTTTAAATCCTTGTCACTAAGTTCAAAATTTCTTACATATAATCCACAAGGATTGTCATCGGGTACATATGGCGGATCAAATGGTATGGGGTAGTGGATGTTTGTGTACATATGCTTGTCATAGCCAAAATTTTGCCAGCAAGAAGGCACAGGTATTTCGTCCATTTCGTTTTCATCTATCAAAATTTCATCGCCAAGAGCACTAGAGGGCAAGGCTTTTTCAAAACTTTCAAAGTATTTAAAATTCCAAATACCGTTTAAAAGAGTGATTTTTGATGACTGACCTTTTAACACCTCTTTTTCATTCTTAAACGGAATGAAGTAGCTTCTGTCAGGGCAAGTGCCAAGATGTAACAAATTAGGATTTTCATGAATTTTTTTAAATTGCATAGTTTTCCCCTTTCTTCTGCCTGCCGTATAAAGATTGGCAAGCTAATTTTATTATCTTCGTATTTCGACTTGAAAAAATTATAAAAATAAAGTAAAATAAAATATCTACTTTAGTTTTTTATGGAGGTTTTATGGTTGCATTTACCACAATAATCAGCATACTCTTTTGTATGCCTTTGATATATTTTTCGCTAAAATTTGCAAAAACATCAGGCGGACAAGGTCTGAGCGCACCAAAATTTCAGTACACATTAATAATTATTTCGGTAATGTTTTTCGCAGCACTTTTGCTTAGGCTAGTGCTCGCATTTTCGGTTGAGGGTTATTCAACCGACATAGGAACCTTTAAATCGTGGGGCAGCCTTACAAATTCTGCGGGATATCAAAATGTTTACAGCGAAGCAAGTTTTCTTGACTATCCACCGGGGTATCTTTATGTTCTGTCTTTTTTAGACCATGTTAGAAGTTTTTTCGGACTTGAATTTGTAGACTCTATGTACACCATGATATTAAAAACTCCCTCAATTTTAGCCGATTTGGCAAGCGCTTTTATCGTTTATAAAATGGCTGCTAAAAGATGGGGTGAAAATTTTGGAATTTTTACAAGCGCTGCGTATTTGTTTTGTCCGGCAGTTATACTTAACAGTGCAATTTGGGGGCAAATTGACTCTTTTTGCACACTTTTAGTACTGTTTAGCCTGCATTTTCTAAAAAAAGACAAATATCTTTTTGCAGGACTCATTTATGGGTTGTGCAGTCTTTGCAAACCACAAATGCTTATGTTTGCGCCAATATTCTTATTTTACACCATATATAAAAAAGCATATAAGGGACTAATTATAGGACTTGCTTCTTGCTTTTTTATCATTATACTACTCTCCACACCATTTATCAACAACTTTAATTATTTTTGGCTTGTGGAAAAATATGCGGCAACTATGGCGTCTTATCCGTATATGAGTGTAAACGCATATAACTTCTGGGCACTGCTTACACTAAACTGGGTACCTCTTCCACAAAATGAAATTTTTACCTTCGTTTTAAACTGGAGCGCACCTGTTTTGGTCTGCATTTTAAGCGGTATTTTCATGTTTAAATGCAAAAGTAAAATAAGGATTTATGCCACAGCGGCAATAATTACTTCCACCATGTACATTTTTGCAATTAAAATGCACGAAAGATATTTTTTTCCAACGCTTTTATTTTTACTGATAATTTATGTTTTGACAAAGGACAGAAGGTTTATATATTGCTTCTCGCTCTTTACCATAGTGCATACAATAAATGTATTTTACGTAATGATTACCCCAGGATATTTTCCACCGGGAAACTCTTGGTATATATTAATTTTGTCAGCAATATTCTTTTTTACTTATCTTTACATGATGTACCTTTTTTATCTTTACATGAAACTGCCAAAAGATGTGGAGGGTATCAATGTGCCAAAACCTCTTTACAAAATTAAACATGACCTAAAAGTTGGTTTTTATAAAGAGGAAAAAGTACAAAGATTTAGCAAAAAATTAAACAAAAGGGATGTAATTGTAGTTTTGCTCATCACATCTTTTTACAGCATTTTTGCTTTTTGGAATTTGGGAGATACCAGCACTGCAAATACTTCGTGGCTTCCTACAAGTGGCGACGAAGTAGTAGTTAAAACAAATGGTGAGTACACGCACATAAACTATCTTATAGGCATAGCAAAAGGTGAAAATAGCAGTAGTCGTGTGGCATCAAACATAACTATTTATGCATCAGATGATGGAGAGAATTTTACAGAGATTAAGAGCCTGTCAAATCAAAGTTTTTCTTTTGTGTATCAGTGGCAGTCCTTTGATGTTATAGACTCACCACAGTATATAAAACTTGTAGCAAATGATGATATATCAGTTTTAAATGAAATTGCATTTGTAAACCAGACTACAGGCCAAAAACTTGAAAGCACATTGGTATCGGGTGGGGGAGAGCTTCTTTTAGACGAATGGAGCAGTGTGCCTGTGTACCCAGGGTATAAAAATTCTACATATTTTGATGAAATTTATCATGCAAGAACTGCGTATGAATATTTAAATGGCATAGAACCTTATGAAAATACTCACCCACCACTTGGCAAGCTGATAATTTCATTTTTTATTACAATTTTTGGGATGAACCCATTTGGCTGGCGTTTTGCAGGGGCTCTTTTTGGAGTGCTTATGCTACCAGTACTTTACTTTATACTTAGAAGGTTTTTCAAAAGTTCGGTGCTTTGTGGTGCAGGTATATTCTTATTTGCCTTTGACTTCATGCATTTTACTCAAACAAGAATAGCCACAATAGACACATATTCGGTCTTTTTCATACTGCTTATGTATGCGGCGATGATAGTATTTTGTCAAAAAGACATAATAAACAGTTCTTTAAAATCTTTAATGCTTCCACTTTTATTAAGCGGAATTTTTATGGGGCTTGGAATTGCCTCAAAATGGACCTGTGCTTATGCAGCTATAGGACTTGCTGTTATGTTCTTTACAAAAATAATAAGCAGTTTGCTTGATGCACGAAAAGATGAGGAAAATCTTAAACTTATAAAAAATAAAAGCATGTTAACATGTCTTTTCTGTGTTGCATTTTTTATAATAATTCCATTTGGAATTTATTTTGTAAGCTTTTTGCCAATGTATTTAATAGATTACAATAGTTCAGATATTTTCGGTGTGTTTATACGTTCGCAAACTCACATGTTTAATTACCATTCAGGACTTGTGTCAAACCATCCATTTGCCTCTCCTTATTATGAATGGCCATTAAATATTAGAAGCATATGGTACTTTGTTTCATATAATTTTGAAGGTACAGGACTTTATTCAAGCATATCCGCACTTGGAAACCCTGCTGTGTGGTGGAGTGGTTTTATTGCGCTGGCATATGCAATTTTTAGAAAAGTTGTAAGAAAAAGCGAAGTTTTAAACTTTATAGTAATAGGCTTTTTGGCAGTATATTTGCCATGGGTATTAATTCCAAGAGAAACTTTTGTTTATCACTATTTTACGGCAGTGCCATTTATTGTAACGGCAATAATATACGCATTTAGCAAAATGCAAGAAAAAAAGCAATTTACTTTAAACCTGTCTAGCAAAACGCTTAGTATAGATCTTTCACATATAGGATTAATTTTTCTTTGCGCAGTGAGTTTCATGCTATTTTTAGGATTTTATCCAGTAATTTCAGGTGCGCCAGTATCGCAAGAATATGCAAACGGGCTTGAATGGCTTACAACGTGGAATTTTTTATGATTTAGCATTATGTTTATAAAGAAAAAATAACCGCAAAAAATAATTAATGCCAAATCATTTTCATGCAATCATCATAATAGAAAAGGCGGATATTGAATCCGCCCCTACGTTAGCACAAATAATTCGGACATTTAAAAGATATTCAACGATAGAATATATTAAAATGGTAAAATGCAATATGTTACCACACAAAATGACCATAATCTACATAAAAGCAAACTGTCACTATCATTTTTTTGATAGTGACAGTTTGTTTATTTCATACAGTGTACTAAAACTGCTTTTTGTGCGTGTAGTCTGTTTTCTGCCTCGTCAAAAATTGGACCTGCGTTTGCTTCAAATACCTTTGCGGTAATTTCTTCTTCTCTGTGTGCAGGTAGGCAGTGAAGCACTATACATTCTTCGTTTGCAACTGCCACCATTTCATCGTTTATGCAGTAGCCTTTAAATGCTTCTAGTCTTTTTGCACTTTCTTCCTCTTGTCCCATAGATGTCCACACATCGGTAATTAAAACATCAGAGCCTTTTGCGGCTTCCATAGGGTCTGTGTGAATTGAGAAATTTTCATAAGCTCCCGCAAATTCCAAAATTTCTTTTGGCGGATTGTAGTCTGTAGGGCAGGCAACACTTACTGTCATTCCAACTTTTAAACCTCCGACTATAAGTGAGTTCATCATGTTGTTTCCGTCGCCTATAAAGCACATTTTAATATTTTCAAAACTGCCTTTATATTCTCTAATTGTCATTAAATCGGCTAAAACTTGGCATGGATGAGCAAAGTCTGTAAGTCCGTTTATAATGGGTATAGAGCCATGTGTAGCTAAATCTTCAACTTCTTTTTGCTCAAAAGTTCTTATCATAATTCCGTCTAAATAGCGAGATAGCACTCTTGCAGTGTCTTCTACAGGCTCGCCTCTGCCAATTTGTAAATCTCTTGATGATAAAAACAGTGCGTGACCGCCCAGTTGGTTCATGCCAACTTCAAAAGAAACCCTTGTTCTTGTTGAAGCTTTTGCAAAAATCATTCCCAAGGTTTTTCCTTTTAAATGATGGTGAGTTATACCATGCTTTGTTTCATATTTTAGCTGGTCGGCAAGGTTTAAAACCTCGATGATTTCGTCCTTATCCCAGTCTAAAAGCTTTAATAAATGTTTCATATTTCCTCCTTTTTTAGTTGAAATTTGAGAGTTGAGAGTTAAGGTTCACGCCCACTATCAACTATCCATTATCAACTATTAACTATCTTCTCAAATATCTCAAGTCCTTTGTCTATGTCTTCATAGCTTATATTAAGTGGTGGTAAAAATCTTACCATGTCTTTTGCTGTAAGCACCAAAAGTCCTTTTTCTGCACAGGCTAAAAGTACTTCTTTGGCTGTTTTTGTCTTAAGTTTAATTCCTATCATAAGCCCTTTGCCACGTGTTAGCTTTACTTCTTCCATTTGGTTTAACTTACTCATGAAGTATTCGCCTTTTTTTACAACATCACTTAAAAAGTCCTTATCACTTACTGTTTTTACAATATGGAGTGCACCTGCACAGGCTACTGGGTTTGCCCCATAAGTCGAGCCATTGTCGCCTGCTACCATTATGTCTTTAAGCTCCTTGTTTACTATGCAAGTAGAAATTGGAAGTCCGCCGCCAAGCCCTTTTGCGCTTGTTATAATATCGGGTTTAACGCCCATTCCAAGACTTGAGTAAAAACTGCCTGTCCTGCCTATACCTGTTTGAACCTCGTCTGCAATTAAAAGTATGTCCTTTTCATCACAAAACGCTCTAAGTTCTTTTAGGTAAGTTTCATTAAGCGGATTTACTCCGCCCTCACCTTGAACACATTCTATCATTACAGCACAAACATCGTCACTGTAAACGGCTTTGAGTGCCTCAATGTCGTTTGCCTTGCAGTGGACGAAACCCTCTGTAAGCGGTAAAAACTCCTGATGAAAAACGTCTTGTCCTGTTGCGGCAAGAGTTGTAATTGTTCTGCCGTGGAAAGAATCAAAAAGAGTTATAATTTTGTGTGCGTTTTTCTTTTTGCCGTATTTTCTTGCAACTTTTATCGCACATTCATTTGCCTCACAGCCAGAATTTACAAAAAAGCATGCACCCATGTCGGTGTTTTCCACCAATGCCTTTGCAAGGTTTGATGCCACAGGGCTGTAGTAGTAATTGCTTATGTGTTGAAGTTTTCCAGCCTGCTCTGTCACGGCTTTTGTCCAGCCTGCATCGCAAAAACCTAGGGAATTAACTCCAATACCGCTTGTAAAATCTATGTAGTTTTTGCCGTCTACATCTACACAGCGAGAGCCACTGCCGCTTTCAATAGCAACATCAACCCTGCCATAAGTCTGCATAATATAATCTTTATCCATTTGTTTTACATCATTAAACATAATTTCCTCCTT
>CAYJJB010000029.1:21032-23264 GCA_964370405.1 uncultured Eubacteriales bacterium
CCGTCTATAATGGTTGCTCTTTCAACACCTCGTCTTACAGCCTCAACACAGCAGTCAATTTTTGGTATCATTCCGCCTGCAATAATTCCGTCTTTTTTAAGCTTTATCACTTCGCTTACATTTACAGCTGGAATTAAGGTGCTTTCGTCGTTCTTGTCCCTTAAAAGACCTTTAATGTCTGTCATTAAAATTAAATTTTTTGCTTTAATAGCGCCTGCAATGGCACCTGCGGCAAGGTCGGCATTTATGTTGTACACCTCGCCATTATCGCCACCAGCAATACTTGAAATTATTGGAATATATCCACCTTTTTCAGCATTTTCTATTATGCTTGTGTTCACTTCATAAATTTCTCCTACAAAGCCTAAGTCGTCACCGTTTTCAAGTTTTTTTGCTTTTAAAAGTGAGCCGTCAAGTCCACAAAGTCCTATGGATTTTCCGCCAGCACTCTCTATAAGCTGCACTAAATCCTTGTTTACCTTGCCTGCAAGAATTTGCTGAACTACGTCCATTGTTTCCTTGTCAGTATAGCGCATTCCATTTACAAACTTTGCTTCTTTACCGAGTTTATTTAGCATGGAATTTATTTCAGGGCCACCACCGTGCACTAAAACCACGTTAATTCCCACAAGTTGCATAAGCACTATGTCGCTTATTACGGCAGATTTTAACTCCTCGCTTATCATTGCGTTTCCACCGTATTTTACAACAACGGTTTCGCCTGTGTAGTTTTTTATATAAGGCAGTGCCTGTACAAGTACATGAGCCCTGTCGCTGTTAGAAATTTTCATATAAGCCTCCTTAAGTCCTGTAATCGCCGTTTATTTTCACATAATCGTAAGTTAAATCGCAACCAAAAGCCGTAGCATTTTCGCATCCGTCATTTAAATTTACTATTATTGTAATTTCTTCTTCTTTTAAGACCTCTTTGCCAAGCTCTTCACTAAAGTCTATTCCGGCACCATTTTTGCAAACCTCTAATGTACCGCCACTGCTTTTAAAGCTTACATCAATTTTTGTGACATCAAGTGCTGCGCCACTATATCCAATTGCACATAAGACCCTGCCCCAGTTTGCGTCTTCTCCAAACATTGCCGCCTTTAATAGGCTTGAGCAAATTACAGATTTCGCCACTTTTTTAGCGGTTTCTTTGTCACTTGCATTAAGCACATCACAAATAATTAGCTTTGTAGCGCCCTCGCCATCTCTTGCCATTAGTTTAGAAAGTTTAGTGCAAACAAGAGTTAGTGCATTTAAAAACAGTTCATAGTCACCGTTTTCATGGTCTATAAAAGTGTTTTCTGCCATGCCGTTTGCCATTATGCTCAGCATGTCATTTGTGGAGGTGTCGCCGTCTACGCTCACCATGTTAAAGCTGTCATCAGCGGCGGATTTTACCGCTTTTTGAAGCAAATCGGCAGAAATGGCACAGTCTGTTGTCACAAAACATAGCATTGTTGCCATGTTTGGGTGTATCATTCCGCTTCCTTTTGCCATGCCACCTATGGTGACGGTTTTTCCGCCTATTTCCACATTTACTGCACACTGTTTGTCGTAGGTATCTGT
Organism: uncultured Eubacteriales bacterium; assembly: GCA_964370405.1. Lineage (GTDB taxonomy): Bacteria > Bacillota > Clostridia > Oscillospirales > Acutalibacteraceae > SIG603. The sequence goes on from CAYJJB010000029.1 coordinate 22,599, forward strand.
GGTCATAATTGCGGTTGCAGCTAAATCATTTCCATCTTTTTTAAGGCCTGTTACAAGGCATTCCATAGCATTTTCTATGGGCTGTATTGGAAGCACTTGGCCTATTACACCAGTTGATGCAACTATTACATCTTCTTTATTAATTTTTAATTTGTCCGCCACGAGAGAACACATTTTTAGCGCCTTTTCTTCTCCGTCGGCATTGCAGGTGTTTGCGTTGCCGCTGTTGCATACTAGCGCTTTAATTTCTCCGCTTTCTATGTTTTTCTTAGTCACTGCAATAGGAGCACCTTTTACTAGGTTTTGGGTGTAAACCGCCGCACTGGTGCACGTTTTTTCGCTATAAATCAGTGCTAAATCGGGCTTTGTTGCAGTTTTCTTAATTCCTGCAAGTACTCCGTTTGCTAAAAAACCTTTGGCGGCACAAACTCCACCCTTAACTGTATTCATGTTCTTGCTCCATTATATGTAAAGTGATTTTATTTTTGCGTAATTTTCGGGCTCGTAGGTAAGTGCTGTGAAATTTGCAATTTCAGACAACATGCCGATTGATGGCAGATTTTTAAGAGTTTCGTCCGAAATGGCATTTTTTGTTTCACTTGCTAAGTCGTCTACGTCAATCACCAAAATATCTCTTGTAAAGTAATTTTTAATTTCTGTGTCTAT
>CAYJJB010000030.1:0-22306 GCA_964370405.1 uncultured Eubacteriales bacterium
GGAATAGGTGGTGGGCGTAATAGTTACGGTGCAGATATCACCATAATTGGAGCGCCTACAATTACAGCCATAGGCGGTGGAGGGAATTATCATAATAGTAAAGGTTTTTTTGGGCTACACGACATTGATAACAGTATAGCAATACCAAACATTTTGGCATATGCAATGGACAGCAGTGCTATACCTGCAACAGGTTTTACTCTAGGCACAGAAGTAGGTGTGGAGTTTAATAAGCAATTTGTAAAAATTGGACAAGCGCTTAAAGTAAGCTTTGAGTCAAACGGTGGCACAAGCACCATGAGTGATGTTATTGTCTTGAAAGATACACAGTACACCTTACCAGAAAATGCCTTTACAGCACCGACAGATAAAATGTTTGACGCATGGGACGCAGGCCAACCTGGCGATAAGATTACAGTCGCAGGCGACATGACCATTAAGGCAATATGGAAGAACTTATTAAGCCAAGACCTACAATTTGCAAATGGAAGCATGACAAAAACCATAGGTGACGCTAAGTTTACAAATACTTTAACAGGTGCAAAAACAACTGTTACTTACATGAGCACAAACGAAGACGTTGCAACAGTAAGCGCAACTGGCGAGGTGACAATACTTAAGGCAGGAACCACAACAATAGTTGCAATTGCAGAAAAAAGTGATACATACTTTGAAAAAATGGCGCAATATTCACTGCAAATAGAGGAAAAAGCACCGACAAGTTTTGAAGATATAAAAGATTTTATAGCCTCATTTGACGTGGATTTCAAACAAATAGCGAAAATTATTTTTAACAATGTAGAATTAAAACTTACAAAAATTGATGAAAATACATATGAGCTTTCGGGCTATCCATCGGGCGACACGGTGATAATAGGCAGAGCGGTAAACGGCAGTGTTATAGTAACCCTAAACGCAGAGTTTTTAAAAACTCTACCACAAGGAAACTACAGTCTATCGGTGACGACTTTGTCGGCACCAGACACCCCAGTGGCAACACTAACATTAACAATGCCACAAGCACCAACCCCAACAGTGACCCCGACAACACAACCAACCCCAACTACAACTCCAAGCGTTACCCCAGAAACAGGCGATGATTTTAATCCCATATTATGGGTAACTATGTTGGTAGTAAGTTTGGCTGCAGGACTTGTAGTATTTGTTATTAAGAAAAAAGTGAGATAAAAAAGCGGCCGAAAGGCCGTTTTTTAATAGTTGAGAGTTGAAAATTGAGAGTTTATAGTTGTAGTTAACTGCTAATGTGTTTTTTAATTTCAAATTTGGAAAATTACATTTTATACTTGCAATTTCCTGCTTTCATGTGCTAAAATAGTAAAATAAAGAAAATAAGAAAGAGTGATAATAGTGCTTAATATCAAAATAGAAAAAACTACTACTCCAAAGGAAAAACCTTTAGACGAAACTAAACTAGGTTTTGGCAATATTTTTACAGACCATATGTTTATTATGGAATATAGCGTTGAAAAAGGCTGGCACGATGCCAAAATTACACCGTATAAGCCAATTTCTATGGACCCTGCTTCAATGGTTTTCCATTATGGTCAAGAAATGTTTGAAGGCTTAAAAGCATATAATGCGGTAGACGGCAGAGTTTTAATGTTTAGACCAGATAAAAATATTGAGAGAGCAAACAATACAAATAGAAGAATTTGTATTCCTGAAATTAATCCAGAAGACTTTCTACAAGCAATGACTACTCTTATAGACCTAGAAAAAGACTGGATTCCAAAATCAGAGGGCACATCACTTTATGTAAGACCTTTTGTAATTGCAACAGACCCATTCTTAGGGGTAAGACCTTCATTTACATATAAATTTATGATAATTTTATCACCAGTAGGCGCTTACTATGCAAGTGGTTTAAATCCTGTTAAAATTTGGATAGAGGACGAGTATGTAAGAGCTGTAAAAGGTGGTATTGGTGAGGCGAAAACAGGTGGTAACTATGTAGCAAGCCTAGCGGCACAAAACAAAGCACACGACGAAGGGTACTCACAAGTGTTATGGCTTGACGGAATAGAGAGAAAATATGTTGAAGAAGTGGGCGCTATGAACATCTTCTTTAAAATAGGTGATAAAGTTGTAACTCCAGCGCTTAGCGGAAGTATTTTACCAGGTGTTACAAGAGCTTCTTGTATAGAGCTTATAAAAAGCTGGGGCATGGAAGTAGAGGAGAGAAAAATTTCGGTTGATGAGCTTGTAGGCGCTGCAAAAGACGGCAGTCTTAAAGAATGCTGGGGCAGTGGCACGGCGGCTGTAATTTCACCAGTTGGCACACTAAGATTTGGTGACGATGTAATGACCATAGGAGACGGCTCAATAGGTGAAGTAAGTCAAAAACTTTATGATACTGTAACAGGAATACAAATTGGTAAAGTAGAAGACAAATTTGGATGGACTTTAGAAGTTAAATAATAAAAACGGCGGTGGCACAATAAAAAGTGTCACCGCCGTGTTGTATTTTTAATTCCTAATTTCCAATTATATTAAAATCTTTATATGAAAGCTTATGTGTGTGTCTTTGCTTAATTACAACCTTACCAAGTCTTTTTCTTTGCATATAAACCGCTTGAACAAGACCTATTCCAAAGTATAGGCACATTGCAGATGAACCGCCTGCACTGTAAAACGGCAAGGTAAGTCCAACAACAGGAAGCAAGGCAAGTGTCATGCCTATATTAAATATAGTTTGAATTGCTATAAGTCCGAAAAAGCCAAAGCACATAACTCTACCCATATCGTCTTTTGCTTTTGATGATATATATAAAAGACGAAGCAAAAGTGCTAAAAGACTGAGTATTACAACCGTGCAGCCTATAAAACCAAGTTCTTCTCCAACAACAGAGAAAATAAAGTCACTGTGTTGGAAAGTAACAATGTTTGACTCAACTCTTGGGCCTTCAAATAGACCTTGTCCAGTAAAACCACCACTGCCTATTGATAATCTACCTTGATATTGTTGATATCCTTCTTCTAAAATAACGGATGGGTCATCAAGGTTATAAACAGCCGTAAATCTATCAAGCTGATATTCAGCAAGTCCAAACTGCCATACAATTGGAAGAAGTAAAAGTATAACTATTCCTAGTATGGCAAAATATCTAAAGCTAATACCTGCTGATATGCTCATAAAGATGAACATGAAAAAGAAAACAAGGCCAGCGCCTATATCGTCTTGCCATGCGCATAATCCAAAGGGAACAAATGCATGTAGTGCAAGACCCATAACTTTTAAAGGTTGGTTTAACACACCTTCTTCTTTTAATATGTGTATATGTTTTGCAAAGGTAATAATAAAAGCAATTTTAACAAGCTCCGAAGGCTGAAATGTTCTACCAAAAACTGTAATCCAAGCGGTTGCATTAACACCGCCAGCACCAGATATGTTAATTCCGAAAAGCCTTGTATAGATCATTAGGGCAACTGAAATAATTGCTATGAGCTTCCAGTGATTAGAAAGCTTATAATAGTCAAACAAAGGAATTATAACAGCAACTAAAACGCCCATGATAATTGCAAAAAGCTGAGTAGAATAATAATCTGTTTGGGTAGCTCTTGATACACTGCTTAAAAGTATTAAAGAAAAAACAGAAATAAAAGCAATTATAAGCCATAAAACTCTATCCATTTCTTTTATATAACGAAAAATTGAAGAGAAAATACCGTTTCGTTTCATTAAATTAACCTCATATTCTTAAAATAAGTACTTACTTAGTATAACATAAAAAAAATTTTTTTCAACAAATTTAAACTTTATTTAAGAAATGCTTTACTATTAATTCATATTATTATATAATTTTTATGTTAGTAAATATTTTAAGGAGGATAATTTTTATGTATTCTGATATTGAAATTGCTCAAAGGGCAAAACTCATTCCTATTGCACAAATTGCAAAGGATTTAGGAGTTTTTGAAGAGGAGCTTGAACCATACGGAAGATTCAAGGCGAAAATTAATGATAAACTATTTGAAAGACTTAAAGATAAAGAGGACGGAAAGTTAATACTAGTTACCGCAATTAACCCAACCCCTGCAGGCGAGGGTAAAACTACTACCTCGGTAGGCTTAGGTCAAGCGATGAAAAAAATTGGCAAAGATGCAATAATCGCACTTAGAGAGCCATCTTTAGGCCCTGTTTTTGGTATTAAAGGCGGAGCAGCTGGCGGTGGATATGCACAAGTACTTCCAATGGAGGATATTAATCTTCATTTTACAGGTGACATGCACGCAATAGGCGCCGCAAACAATTTGTGCTGTGCCTTACTTGATAATCACATGCAACAAGGCAACGAGCTGTCGATTGACCCAAGAAGAATTTTAATAAAACGTTGTGTCGACATGAACGACAGAGCACTTAGAAATGTAGTAATAGGCCTTGGTGGCAAAATTAACGGCGTTCCTAGGGAAGATGGATTTATTATAACTGTTGCAAGTGAAGTTATGGCAATACTTTGCCTAGCCTCTGATATAAGCGACCTTAAAGTGCGACTAGGCAAAATGTTAATCGCCTATACATATGATAATAAACCAGTTTATGCAAAAGATATTTTTGCAGATGGTGCAATGACAGCACTATTAAAAGATGCAATAAGTCCAAACTTAGTGCAAACTTTAGAGGGCACACCAGCTGTGCTTCACGGTGGACCTTTTGCAAATATAGCACATGGTTGTAACTCTGTAAGAGCGACAAAATTATCTCTTAAACTTGCAGATTACTGCATTACAGAGGCTGGTTTTGGCTCAGACCTAGGTGCAGAGAAATTCTTGGACATAAAATGCCAAGCATCAGGTTTAAAACCATCTTGCATAGTAATAGTCGCAACAGTTAGGGCCCTTAAATATAATGGTGGAGTACAAAAAGCCGACTTGGTGAGTGAAGATGTAGCGGCACTTGAAAATGGAATAGTGAATATGAAGGCTCACATAGAAAACATGCAAAAATATGGTGTTCCTGTAGTTGTTGCTATAAATAAATTCCATACAGATTCAGATGCTGAGATAAATGTTATAGATAAATGCTGTAAAGACATGGGCGTGTCTTATGCACTTTCAGAAGTTTTCACAAAAGGTGGAGAGGGCGGAATTGAACTTGCAAAAGTTGTATGCGACGCTGTAGATAGTGCCGATACCGATAAATTTACACCAATTTATTCTCTTGATAAAACTATAGAAGAGAAACTTGATATAATTGCAAAAGAAATTTACGGTGCAAATTCTGTAGTGTTTAGCGCACAGGCAAAAAAATCACTTTCTGATATTAAGGCTTTAGGTGGGGATAAACTTGCCGTATGTGTTGCAAAAACACAGTATTCGCTATCAGATAATGCCACTCTTTTAGGAAGACCTAAAGATTTTAGCATTACGATAAGAGATTTAAAGCTTTCAAACGGAGCAGGTTTTGTTGTCTGCTATGCAGGAGATGTAATGACCATGCCAGGACTTCCAAAAGTTCCTGCGGCAAACAAAATTTATGTTGACGAAGAAAATACAATTCACGGACTATTTTAATTATGATAGAAATTATTACAAACAGTGTAAAAGAAACAAAAGATTATGCAAGAAAATTTGCTAAAACCCTAAAACCTTCAAGTGTCATAGCGTATTTTGGCTCTATGGGAATGGGTAAAACTGCTTTTACAAGCGGAATAGTTGAGGGACTTGGTGGAGAAGACATGGTGTCTAGCCCAACATTTGCCCTAGTAAATGAGTATGAGCTTGAAAGTATGCTTGTTTATCATTTTGATATGTACAGGGTAAATAGCATGGACGACTTGTACTCGACAGGTTTTTTTGATTATTTAGACATGGGAGCGGTACTCATAATTGAGTGGAGTGAGAATATTCTTGATGCTTTACCTGATGATATTATTAAAATTACTATAGATAAAGGCGAAGAGGAAAATCAGAGAATTATTAAAATTGAGGGGGCTGACGATTATTAAAATTTTAGCGGTGGATTCATCGACAAAATCTGCTTGTGTCGGAGTAATAGAAGACGAAAAACTGCTTGCAGAAAGTTTTTTAAATAACGGCCTTACACATAGCCAAACTTTAATGCCGATGATAAAACATGTCTTGGAACTAACTAAACTTAATGTAGAGGAGTTCTCCTTTATAGCCGTGACAAACGGACCTGGTTCGTTTACTGGGGTAAGAATAGGTGTGTCTAGCGTTAAAGGACTATGCTTTACAGGCGATATACCCTGTGTGCCTGTATCAAGCTTGGAAGCACTGGCATATAATTACATTGACTATAATGAAAACATCATCATAAGTCCTGTAATTGATGCAAGAAGAGCTACAGTTTATAATGCACTGTTCAAGTTAGAAAATAAAAAAATAACAAGACTGTGTGAAGACAGAGTAATAGATATAAGTGATTTATTTAATGAGCTTTCAAAATATTCACAAGAGATAGTATTTGTTGGTGACTGTGTGGATTTGTGTATGAGTAAAAATACATTAAAAAATGCACAACCTGCGCCGATATATTTAAGAGATATTAAGGCAGAGCATATAGCAAAAGCAGCGCTGAACAATTTTGACACTGATAAATGCAGTGCAAAACTTGTAAATCCACAGTATATACAGCTTCCACAGGCCGAGCGAGAATTAAATGAAAAGAGGAAAAAAATATGAAAATTGCAATAGGTTGCGACCACGGCGGTTTTGAACTTAAAGAGGATATTAAAAAACACCTAACAGAAAATAACTATGAAGTAGAAGATTTTGGTTGTTACGATTTAAATGCTGTAGATTACCCTGACATGGCAGAAAAAGTATCAAACTGTGTTGTGTCAAAAGAGGCCGATTACGGTGTGCTTATCTGCTCTACTGGCATTGGAATATCAATTGCCGCAAACAAAGTAAAGGGTATAAGGGCGGCACTTTGTGGAGATATTTACAGCGCAAAAATGACAAGGCTTCACAATAATGCAAATGTTTTGTGTATGGGCGCACATATGATAGCAAAACAAAATGCAATAAGAATTACAGACATCTTTTTAAACACAGAGTTTGAGGGCGGTCGCCACCAGAACAGAGTAAATTTAATTACAAAAATAGAAGAAAAAAATTAAGGAGCAATTATATGTCAGACAAAATTTTCATAATGGAGCATCCACTAATACAGCATAAACTTACATTTTTAAGAGATAAAAATACAGGAACAAAGCATTTTAGAGAGCTTGTAAATGAAATTGCAACCCTTCTTTGCTACGAAGCAACAAGAGATATGCCGCTTGAAGAAATTGAAATTGAAACACCTATGACCAAGACGAAAACAAAGGTAATAGCCGGAAGAAAAGCGGCTATAGTTCCAATTTTAAGAGCAGGACTTGGCATGGTTGACGGTATGTTAAATTTAGTGCCATCTGCAAAAGTTGGTCATATAGGCCTTTATAGAGATCATGACACTCTAAAACCTGTAGAGTACTACAGCAAACTTCCATCTGATATTGAAGAAAGAGATGTATTTATATTAGATCCAATGCTTGCAACAGGTGGTTCTGCCATTGATGCAATAGAAATGGTAAAAAAACACAATCCAAAAAGCATTAAATTTTTATGTATAATTGCAGCACCTGAGGGTATAGAAGCCTTATCAAACGCACATCCTGACATAGCAATTTACTGCGCATCAAGAGATGAAATGCTTAATGACATAGGCTATATCATGCCAGGTCTTGGTGATGCGGGTGATAGAATTTTCGGTACGAAATAGTTCATAATTGATAGTTGAGAGTGGAGAATTAAGGAAAATTAAAATGGATAACAGCAAAAAAAATTGTTGTTATCCATTTCTTTATTAAAAAAATTCACTTGCTAAAAGACATTAACAGGTTGCATCTGCAATTTCTTGATTATTATAATCTGCTTATCTTAATGCACCCTCATGTTTTAATGCGTATTTACTAGTATTTTCCTTTATAAATAGCACTCGACATATTAAGCCCGCATTCTCTTATTTTTGGGGAGGATAGGGCGTAGATGTCGTCACACTTACATTCTAGCTCATATATTTTTAAGGCTTTACTCTTAAGTTTTTTTATGTCATTTGCTTTCCCAATTATGGGAAGCTTTGGTTTTGCTCGTCTTAAAATTTCAGAGCCGTTTTTGCTCATTGCCAAAATTTTTATGTACTTTGGTGTACACATGCTTTTATCTATTTCTAAAAAGGCATGTAAGACAATGCGCCTTATTCTAGCATGTGAATAACGTTTGCTTTTCACTTTATCATATAGCTCTTCTAAAGTTGTTGCGCATTTTATTGCTTTTATTAGTTTATTCTCAAGACCTTCGCTTATATCAAATATTTTATCAAAATCACTCTCTTTTAGAGTTCTCAATTTGCACAGTATAGCAGTTTCAAGTTTTGAAATAGAGCAAGGCGCAAAGCCACTTGATATCAGTTCATAAAAAGCGTCAAATGTATGCAGTGGAAGTGAGACTGACAAATCATCAAAATTATCACCGATTATAACCTTTTTTCTGATATCCATGGCAGAAGTAAAGCCTGTGTCGCTTGACTGGTCATGCTTTGCGCCAAGTCGTTTAATAGTTACTGGTTTAATTTTTGATTTTGTTGTCTTTAATGCGTTTATATATTCTATACCAAGTATATTATTAGAACCTGACAGCTCTCCGCTATAATCACTTCCCATTAGACTTGCAACTGCTTTTTCACGTGCCGAAGCAAAGCTTATACCTTTTTTTAAAAATGGTTTTAAATGTTCGCTAAAACTGTCTGATAGAATAATATCTGATATGTTTAAAAGGTTTTTTATATCTCCGATTTCACTGCCAAAACAAAGTGTATCAACACAGGAGAGGGCATTTAATAATTTTACAGAGCCTAAAGAAAAGTTTTGTGCGGTCGATGCCGACACTCCAACTGGTAGCTCAATTACTAAATCTGCGCCACTCAAAACGGCAAGCTTTGCTCTTGTCCATTTGTCAATTATAGCGGGTTCTCCACGCTGTACAAAATTGCCACTCATGACACATACCACTAAATTATCTCGTTTCATTTGCTTTAAAATATATTCGTGACCCTTATGAAGCGGGTTAAATTCGCAAATTAAGCCCGAAATTTGTTTTTTATTACTCATTTTGTGTAAAAACTCCTTGAAATTTTTTTTGTTTTGTACTATTATAGTATACAGTATTGTAAAAGAAGATACAACAATCTTTAAATATAATTTTTGGAGGGCAATACATGAAAGTATTAATAATCAACGCAGGTAGTTCGTCACTGAAATACCAACTAATTGACATGGAAACAGAAACCATGCTTGCAAAAGGAAACTGTGAAAAAATTGGTCAAGAAATGGGTATTTTCGGACATAAAACGGCTGACGGAAGAGATAAGTGGTATGAAGTTACTATGAAAGACCACGCAGAAGCTTTTGTTCAAGTTAAAAATGCACTTATACATCCATCAGTAGGTGTTATAAATAATTTGTCAGAAGTTACAGCTATTGGTCACAGAGTAGTTCAAGGTGGCGCTTTATTTAGTAAGTCAGTAATTATTGACGAAAATGTGCTACACGGAATTGAAAGCTTAAATCCGCTTGCTCCACTACACAATCCTGCACATGTGCAAGGTATTAAAGCTTGTATGAAAGCTTTTGGTCCTGACATACCTGAAATTGCAGTGTTTGATACAGCCTTCCATTCATCTATGCCTGATAAAGCATATATGTTTGCAATTCCATATGAATATTATGAAAAATATCAAATTAGAAGATATGGCTTCCATGGTACATCTCATAGATATGTAAGTGAGCGCTGTGCAGAAATTATGGGAAGAAAAGATTTGAAAATTATTTCATGTCATATCGGTAACGGTTCTTCTATAACAGCTATACAAAATGGAAAAGTTTTAGATACAAGCATGGGTCTTACTCCTCTTGATGGCTTTATGATGGGAACAAGAACAGGTACACTTGATCCTTCAGTTGTAACATTTATTGCTGAAAAAGAAGGACTAACTCCTACAGAACTTTCTGATTTATTTAATAAAAAATCAGGGCTGTTAGGCGTTTCAGGCGTTTCAAGCGATGACAGAGATGTTACAAAAGCTGAAAGAGAAGGAAACCCTAGAGCTATACTTGCACACAAAATGCTTGTATATCAAATTCAAAAATTCATTGGTAGCTATGTTGCTGCGATGAATGGTGTTGATGCAATTATATTTACAGCAGGTCTTGGTGAAAATCAAGCGTTCCTACGTGAGAGAATACTTAAAGACTTAACATGGCTTGGAATTGATTTAGATAATGATGAAAATGAAAAAGCAAGAGGTATAGAAGGCGAAATTACTACTTTTGATAGTAAAGTAAAAGCCTTTGTAATTCCAACAAACGAAGAGCTTGTTATCGGTCGTGATACAAAAGCGCTTGTTGAGAGTCTAAAGTGCCTATAATTTAATTTGTTACTTATAACTGAAAAAACTAGTCGAAATGGCTAGTTTTTTCTTTTGCATGAGATAGAGAGTGGGTAAGTTTTAAACTGCTATGAATGAAGTACTTATCTTTGTTGACAAGCTAAGACTTCTATGGTAGAATGTCAAAGTTAATTTAATGATGAAATTATAAGGAGTTAAAATTTATGAAAAAGATTATTCTTGCAATAATGCTTTGCATGTCTACACTTTTAGTAGCGTGTAATTCAGCACCAGCAGACGAAAACACTTCATCGCAAGCAGTTAGTGAGTCACAAGCTGAGAGTGAAGAGTCTGAATCTGAATCAGAAGTTGAAAGCGAAGAGCCAGAAGCTACACCAGAACCAGAAGCAACACCAGAGCCTGAATCTGAAGAAGAGGGTAATGACGAAATGCCTGTAGGTGACTTAGGAATTGATGTATCTACAGCAATTGATGCTACAACCACAACAGCTACATCACCAGCAGCACTTGGGCAATGGGTAAAAACAGCACGTTATGCAACTGAAGATGACACTTACCACACTATTTATGTTAGAGTAAACAGTGTTACAACACAAACAGAAGATGACGCATATGTACAAGATGCAATTGCAACACATAATTCTGTAAGCTATGAGTTTTCTCAGTTTACTGTGGAAGATTTAAATTTACCATCAGACGTTGAAGTTTGTGTTTTAGATTATGATGTATATATTCCAGCAGAATTTCCAGAAAATCCTGATATAGGAATTACAACTATTGATGTAAGCTTTAGTGCAGGTAACATTGAGGGCGGTGGAATACCATCAGCCGATGGCACAAGCACATATATTGGAATGGGACTTGCAGACGATTTAGCTCTTTTAGAAGATCCAACATATTATGCTGGAAATATTTATCCACAAAGAAGCTACTTTGCAATGGTAAAAGGCTTTGAGGGTTATGTATTGGATTACATTTCATACCCTGACATGACTACTGATACAATGGAAGCTGAATATATAGAAGTGTTCCACGCAGCAAACTAAATACATTTTAAGTGCCTGAAATTTTCAGGCACTTTTTTCTTGACTGAAATTAAGTTATTTTGTATAATATACAAAATGCTTGTGTAGCACAGCTGGTAGTGCAGCTCATTCGTAATGAGCAGGTCGTCCGTTCGAGTCGGATCACAAGCTCCAGTCGAGAGCCTCGACACGCACATCGCACTCCAAGCTTTATTGGGTGCGAATTTTTTTGCTTTCTCATTAATAATGAAGTAGATTTAATATTATTGACATTACTTTAAAAAGAGTGTAAAATTATAAAAGAATAGTGTGGTTGTTGAAAGGTGGCTAAAGTATGATTTTAAACACAGTAGTAAAAGTGTCTAAACTATTATCAATTAACCAAATGGTTTTGTTGGTTTCTTCATTTGTTTTTGGTGTATTATATACACTTTCAAATGAGCTAATTATGGGAGTTAGCTTGGTTGGAAGTCTTTTAGTTTTGACAGGTATTAGCCAATATTTTAAGAAAAAAGAAGAGTATGTAAAGTGTGCATATGTTCTTACTTACACTCAGCTAATAATTATAATTGCCTTTGGTATTATATCGCAAAATTTTGCGCCAACATTACCTCTTGTTTGTGCAGCGCTTGCTTTGACAGGGCTTTATTATAATTTAAAACTATACATTAACCAATGGGTTTTTGCAAGTATAGTTATAATTATTACTTTGTTTTTTAAAGATTGGGTTTACGGTTCTATAGATAATGGAGATCTTGCTAGACATCTTATTGGATTTTTCTTTATTTTGTTATTCGAGTATTTTCTTGTTAAATGGGGTAACATGTTTATGGCAAATGCCAAGAAAAATGAAGAAAGCTTAAAATCCTTACTGGTACAAGTTGAAACCAAAATGGAAGAAAATGAAAAAAGCAGTAAACTATTACAAGAAGTATTTGATGAAGTTAAAATTCGCAGCAATAATTTAGAAAATACATCAAGAAGTATGTTAGAAATTTCAAATTTCTTAAATGAGGCATCTGCAAATCAAGCAAGGATTATTGAAGAAATTTCTGAGCAAGGTGCACAAATGGAAGAAGGAAGCCAGCTTGCCCAAAAAGAGGCGAAGAAGTCCCAAAACAATGCCATTTTCAGTGTGGAAAAGCTTGAAGAAAATAATGACCTTATGAAAGATATACTGTCTGCAATTATGAAAATTGAAGACTCGTCAACAAAGATTATCGGAATAATTGAAAGCATTGAAAACATTGCTTTCCAAACAAATATTTTAGCACTTAATGCATCCATTGAAGCTGCAAGGGCGGGAACGGCAGGTAAAGGCTTTGCAGTGGTTGCAGAAGAAGTTAGAACATTAGCAAGTCACAGCTCGAAAGCTGCAAATGATAGTGCCCAGCTTGTAAATGATTCGGTAGAAAATGTAAAAATTGGCGTTAGTTTAGTTAAAAAAGCAGTAACTAATATGGGCGATGTAATTGATTATTCAAAATCAGCTGCAAAATCAGCTGCAACTATCAGTGATATGATGGGAGCACAAGTAGAACAAAATTATAAAATAGTATCACAAGTTCAAGATTTTGGTGTCGACATTTCAAAAACCTTGCAAACAGCAACTCAAAGCACAACAATTGCAAATGAAATTACTGATGAATTAAGTTACATTAATAATGCTATAAGAAAATAAGTTAAAAAAATGCAGTGACATAAAGTCACTGCATTTAAACTGCCCTAAAAACCTGCAATCATATAATTATTTAAACACAAATTTCAAATCCGTCGTATGCGACATTAATATTTTTATCAGCTACTGCCTTTACTGTATCATTATAGCTTAAATGACCGTTGTGTGAAAAATGCGTAATTACCATTTTTGTGCTGTCATCAATACAGCCAAGTGTTCTTAGCTTTTCACGTACAAAAACAGTGTCATCAATTCCCATGTGATTTGTGCCTTCTTTGTATTTTCCTGTGGTGCAGTCAAGGCTTAAAATAGAAATATGTTTGCCTTTTAAAAATTCAAAAGTTTCATCGGGGAAAATTCCTGTGTCATTTCCGTATAATATGCTTTTATCATCTTTTTCTATTAGATAAATAAAACAGTTTTCACTTTTGTCGTGATTTGCTGTAAGAGGTGTCACTTTGTAGCCACAAATTTCACGGCTTACAAAATTTTTAAGCTCTGTACAGGATAAATTTTCTGTGGCTCTTTTTTCTTTAGCTGTATAGTCATCAAATTTTCTTTTTAGCGCATCATTTCCATAAATAGTTAATCTACCATTAATCTCAAGTGCGAAGGGGTCATGCCTTAAACCAAAATCATCGAGATATAAATGATCTTCATGTGTATGTGTTATAAGTAAATGATTAATATTTGCTATATCTATATCGTGACTTAAAAAATGGCTGTAGCTGTCAGCAGGGTAATCGATAAGCAGTACATCGTCTATTATCGCCTGAGAACGTGTTCTGATATCTTTGCCTTTGTTTTTTCTTGCCATATTACAATATTCACATCTGCAAAATAAACCGGGTATACCTTCAGCGGCGCCAGTGCCTAAATATTTAATTTTCATAATAACACTCCATTCATATTTATTAATATTAATTATAATCTTACACATTAAAAATTGCAAGCTTGTATTATCAGCTTTCGTATAGTATTATATAAGTAAATAATATTTAAAGGAGATTAACACCATGAACATATGGCATGATATTTCACCAAAGCGTATTAAACCTGAGGACTTTGTTTGTGTTATTGAAATTAAAAAGGGCAGTAAGAAAAAATATGAACTTGACAAAGAAACTGGCCTTTTAAAGCTTGATAGAATATTACACACATCGACGCACTATCCTGCAAATTATGGATTTATTCCAAGAACTTATGGTGATGATTTGGATCCACTTGACGTTTTACTAGTCTGTTCTGAAGCAATAACACCTATGACACTTGTAAAAGCCTATCCGATAGGTGTTATCTCCATGAAAGATAATGGGCGAAATGATGAAAAAATTATAGCAATTTGTTATGATGACCCTATGTATAATTCGTATAACGATATTAGCGAATTACCTACACATGTTTTAGAAGAGATGTCACATTTCTTTTCTGTTTACAAATCTCTTGAGGGTAAAGAAACAGTTGTAAATGAGTCAGCAGGTAGGGAAGAGGCTGTAAAAGTTATAGCGCACTGCATACAAAATTATAAAGATAATTTTTGCTAAGCTAGTTTAACAATGCCTTCATAAAGTTCATAATATCTACCCTTTTTAGATAGAAGCTCTTCATGGTCGCCACGTTCAATAATTTCACCGTTTTCTAAAACCATTATTGCATTTGAGTTTCGAACAGTAGATAATCTATGTGCAATAACAAAAGTAGTTCGAGTTTTCATTAACTTATCAAGTGCATCTTCGATATGCTTTTCTGTTCTGGTGTCAACTGAGCTTGTGGCTTCATCAAGTACTAAAATTGGAGCCTTTGAAATAGCGGCTCTTGCAATATTTAAGAGCTGTCTTTGACCTTGGCTTAAATTTGATCCATCACCTTCTAACATAGTGTTATAGCCGTTTTCAAGTCTTGTTATAAAGGAATGGGCATTTGCTGCTTTTGCGGCTGTTATTACATCTTCATCGCTTGCATCAAGTCTACCGTATCTTATGTTTTCCATAACGCTACCCTCAAAAAGGTGCGTGTCTTGTAAAACCATGGCTATATTTTTTCTAAGATAAGATTTTTTATAATCATTTAAGGCAATGTCATCAATGGTGATCTTGCCTTTTTGTATGTCGTAAAATCTGTTTAAAAGATTTGTGATAGTTGTTTTACCTGCACCTGTTGAGCCAACAAAAGCAATTTTTTGACCAGGTTTTGCATATAAACTTATATTTTTAAGAACCAGCTTATCAGGTCTATAGCCAAAGCTTACATTGTCAAGTTTTATATAACCTTTCATGTCACTGCTATCAGTGGCATTTTCAATATCTTTAGTTTCTGGCTCTTCATCCATCATTGAAAATACTCGTTCGGCACCTGCAAGAGCTGAATAAATTACATTCATTTGCATTGATATCTCATTAATTGGTCTTGTGAAATTTCTTGAATAATTTAAAAAAACAGCATAAGCACCAATATCTACAAGATTGGTAAGGCAAAAAAATCCACCCAAAAAGGCTGTAATTACATAGCTTAAATGTCCCATTCCACCCATTATTGGACCCATTGAACCACCTAAAAACTGCGCTCTTACAACTTTGCTTTTATATTCTTTGTTATATTTTTTAAAATCCTCAAAAGCTTCATCTTCATGATTAAAAACTTTTACAACTTTTTGACCAGTTATAGTTTCCTCTATAAAACCATTTAGTTCACCTAAAGTTTCTTGTCTTCCTATAAAATACTTTCTGCTCCTTGAAGTTATAAATCTACCTGTAAAGAAAAACAGCGGTATTAAAATTATTGATACTATCGAAAGCAAAATATTTGTGAAAAGCATTACAATTAAAGTTCCAACAAAGGAAATTATTGCAGAAAATAAAGTGATGGCAGTATTTGACATCATTTCTCCGATAGAGTCTACATCATTTGTGTATCTACTCATCATATCACCATTACTATTTGTGTCGAAATAGCGTAGGGGAAGGGTTTGCATTTTAGTGAAAAGATCGTTTCTAAGTCTTTCAAGTGATTTTTGCGCAATATTTATCATTATTCTAATTTGCAAAAAGCTTGCCAATAATGCGATAGCATAAGAAATTGCCATAATCGTGACATTTGAAATTAAAATATCTGCACCTTTTCCGTCAAATAAATTGTTTATTATTGGTCTTAACAGGTATGAGGACAGTAAGTTGAGCCCTGTATTTGCAGCCACACAAATAAAGACAAGTAGCAGTAAAAATTTATCATCTTTTATGTAGCTTAATAGTCTTTTAATTGTTTTTGATGTGTTTTTTGGTTTTACTACAGGCATACCAATATTTCCGCCAGGCCCACCTCTTTTAATTCCAAATGCCGAAGCATCTTTAGGCGCATCAGTTTTAACGGGTCTTTTATTTTCATTCATTTTAAGTCCCTCTCTTTTAGGAAACAGCCGCTTTATCGCGCTGTGAATCGTAAATTTCTTTATAGGTTATACTGTTTTCAATAAGTATTTCATGCGTTCCTACCGCCTCAATTTGTCCATCGTTCATAACAACAATTTTATCTGCATTTATTACAGATGAAATTCTTTGAGCAATTATAATTTTGGTAGTCGTATTTAATTCATCCATTAAATAATTACGAATTTTTCCTTCTGTCGCAGTGTCTACAGCGCTTGTTGAGTCATCTAAAATTAGAATTTTTGGTTTTTTTATTAACGCTCTAGCAATGCAAAGTCTTTGCTTTTGTCCGCCTGAAAGATTTACACCACCTTGACCAAGTTCAGTAGCGTACTTCTCAGGGAAACTATTAATAAATTCGTCTGCAGCAGCAGAACTTGCAGCCAATTTTATGTCAGCGATATCAGCATTTTTGTCACCATAACGCAGATTTTTTTCAATTGAACCTGAGAATAGAACATTGTTTTGTAAAACCATTCCAACGCTGTCACGTAAAGTTTTAAATGAATAGTCTTTAACATTTCTTCCATCTACCAAAACTTCACCCTCATTTGCTTCATAAAGTCTTGGAATAAGTGATACAAGACTAGTTTTTCCACAACCTGTAGAGCCAATAATTCCTACTGTTTCACCAGAATTAATACTTAGGTTAACATTTTCAAGCACATTTTCTAAATTGTCGTTATAATATCTAAATTTCACATTTTTAAACTCTATACTGCCAGTTGAAATTTGGCTTTTAGTATCACTTTTTTCTGCTATGTCAATCTTTGCATCGAACACTTCGTTTACTCGTGAAACACAAGCAAATGCACGTGATGCCATAATAAGAACATTTGCAAGCATCATTAAGGATGATAAAATTTGTACTGTATAAGTTACAAATACTGAAATATCTCCAATTTGCACACTGCCATCAATTACACCCATTCCACCAAAATAAATAATTGCAATAGTTGCGATATTTATTGATAATGTCATAATTGGCATTTGTAGCATTGTAATACGGAAAACCTTTAAACCGCTGTTTTTCATTTCATCATTGGCAGTTTTAAATTTAGTAATTTCTGTATCTTCACGAACTAAAGATTTAATTACACGTATATTTGTAAGGTTTTCTCTTACCACACAATTAATTTTATCAATTTTTTTCTGTAGTATGCTAAATTTTTTATAGCTAAGCAGTACTATGATTGTTATTGCAACTACTAAAAATGGAATTACAATTATAAATATGCTTGCAAGACTAGCATTTACGGTAAATACCATAATTAGTGTACCTATAAGTAGGGCAGGGGCACGCACAAACATTCTAAGTGCCATTTCTACAAGATTTTGAATTTGAATAATATCATTAGTAAGTCTTGTTACAAGTGAACCTGTACTGAATTTGTCTATGTTTGAAAAAGAGTAAGCTTGAATTTTTTTAAACATTGCTTCTCTTAAATCACAACCAAAATAAACAGATGCTCTTGTTGCGCAGTAAGCGCAAGATATTCCAACTATCAAACCAAGGGCTACAAAGAAAAGCATGGAAAAGCCATAGCCAAATATAACAGAAACATCGGCACCTTCTACAAAAGCATCAATAATTTTACCTGCAAGTATTGGTATATTAATTTCTGCGTAAACTTCAATTATCATAAGCAGGGGAGAGAGGATAAAAAAGATTAAGTGAGGTTTAATAAATTTTAAATATCTCCTCATGCTTTATCACCTAGAATATCAAATAAATTCTCATGCAGTCTATCCATGAAATTGTCAAATGTTTCAAGCTCTTCATCTGTAAATCCACTAAAAGTATCTCTGTCAAGTTTTTGAAAAATTTCATGAGTGTTTTCAACAAAATCTTCGCCTTTTACTGTAAGTGTAATTAAAAAAGCCCTAGAGTCATTCTCGTCTAAGTTTCGTTTGACATAGCCCTTGTTTTCAAGTTTTTTAAGGCTAACTCCAACCGATGCAGGGCTTGTGCCCATTTGTGTTGCAAGTTCTTTTTGTGTTAATTTATCTTTTTCAGAAATAGTCATTAACAGCCTTGCCTCACCAACAAAGACCTCGTTTTTACTAAGCCTACAATTTAATGCTCTATCAAACATATGATGAAATTGCTTCATTTTGTGCTTAACAATTCTTTGTTTTGTCATTATATTATGCTTATATTTTCTTTTGCTAGACATATTATCATTCCTTTACATAAAAATATAGTAAACAAGTTTATTATATGCTTGTTTACTATATTTGTCAAGTTGTTTTATTTAATTTTAAAGGTGATTCTTGTGATGTTATCAAGTATTTTAGTTGGAAATAATGCGTGACCAAACTTTGCAAGTTTACAATCACTACCGACACTGTACCGTGCTCTGGGATTTTTTGCATTGCTTGCTTTAAGTATTGCTTTAACTACTTTTTCAGGTCCTGGTGCAGCGGAATACTGCTTTTTAAATGCATCAATAAAATTTGCGACATTTTCTTTATACTCTGCAGGATGATCCACTTTTTGTATTTTTTCCAGAGAAACCTCTAAAAATTCAGTATTCATAGCTCCAGGTTCAATAATTGCCACTTTTATTCCAAACCCTTTTAACTCTGCTCGTAAAGTATCACTAAGAGATTCTACAGCATGTTTTGATGCGCCATACCAACCTATCATGGGGAATGGTACCTTTCCTACTACGGATGACATATTTATAATTGTTCCACTTCTAGCCTTTCGCATATGAGGCAAAACAGCTTTTGTTACTCTTGCAAGTCCAAATACATTTGCGTTAAATTGTTGCTGAGCGGTTTCTATGGAAACAGCTTCAATCATACCATAACTGCCATAGCCTGCATTATTAATGAGTACATCAATTTTTCCCTCGCACTTAATTATATCACTTACAAGTGCATTTACATCTTCGTCTACAGTTACATCCATCTTATAAATTTTTGCACCAAGGCTTTCAATATCACGCATTTTTTCAAGTCGTCTTGCGCCTGCATAAACTTTATGGCCTTGTTTTAATAATTCTTTAACAGCAAGTTTGCCAAATCCAGCACTTGCTCCTGTAAGCAGTATAACCTTTTCCATAGTTGTGACCACTCCTTTCTAAAGTGTCTTTAATGTGGCTAAATAATAACATGAAATTTTCTAATATGCAAGAAAGAAATTTAGGTGTAGATCACTATATCTTATATTAATTTTTTTCTCTTAATAAAGACAGAATTTTTCTAGCACAAAGATCAGTCAGTTTTTCAAAATTTGATTCATCAAACAAATCGTAATAAGCCTCATTAAAATCTTTGAAATCTGGGCTGTCAATTTCATTTGGAACAACTTCTGAATATGCATATGCGCCATCTAACTTAGGTTCAATTCCTAAAATGTTTCTTACTTCGTCTATGGTAAACGGCAGTTTATCATCAAGATATTTTGGGAAAAAGTATCCTACAGTAGGCTTGTCCGATATATCAAAACTTACTAATATATCATCATCTGCCTTTAATTTACTTTTAAATGCATAGTTTAAACTTGGATAGGTGTATGTATTCTTAAAAAGCATGTCTTTAAGATGTTTAAAGTCCTTATAATCATAGTCCCATTCTGTTTTGCATCTATCTACTCCAACTTTCTCCTCAATCTTCTTAAAAAACTTCTTCATGAACTCAATTTGCGCAATTTTAACTGCACTTGCTATTTCCACTGCACTTCGCATGTTTTCGGGTGAAGATGCTAATAAATTCATAATTTCTCTTTCTTTTTCATTATCCATTTTCCCTGTAAAACTCCTTATGGCATTTATAAATTGTAAAATTATTTCTCTAATAGGCGCAATTTTTATTGTGCATTCTTCTTTCAAACAAAAATCAAGCCAGTTTAAGATTTGCTCAGAAAATGATATATTTATAATTTCGTTTTCTGTTAAACCATCTGCGCTATTTGCCGTGTCGCCTTTTTTTGTGAGATAATAAACAACAGGTTTTTCTTGATGTTTTTTTGCTTCAATATAATAATCTTTCAACTGATTATCTTGTTCACCAGCATCAATTTTCACTTCAATCGCTATAAACTTGCTATTTGTTTCAATCACTAAATCAATTCTTCGTTTTTCGGTCGTAAGATATTCACGATAGACTTTTGCCGTTTTGAGTTCATTTTCACAGATATCAAGGTTTAATACATGATCAAAAAACAATTTTAAGTATGTAGCACCTTGATAATGACTGCCACTTAAAGAAAGGAGTTCATACAAGACTCTGCAGATATTCACTTCGTTTCTCGACATAGCCAGAATATGAAAAATATTAAAGTGCACGCCTGTTTTCTTGCCTAGCAAGTCATATTTTTGTGATACTGCTGAAACTTCTGTAAGTAAAGTCGCTTCTTTCATTAAGAACCTCTTTCTGCGTTCAGGTTTTTCCCAACAATAATCGTCGTATTCTCCATACGATAAACTTGTTGCACGTCACTAAATCCAGCTTTTTTAAACATCTTAATTTGGTTTTCAATAGTGCAAGGTGTGTCGTAGTGGTAAAATTCATCTTCGCCCACGCCTATCTCTGCCCTTAATCTTGCGTTTTCTGCAAAATATAAGTCCTCTTCAGCTTGCGCTTCTACCATATAGTCGCACTCGATATACACACCACCCACAGTTAGTGCTCTGTTGATTTTTTTGTACAATTCTATTTTTTTCTCATGCGAAAAATGGTGCATGGTTTGAAAAGACACCGCAACATCAAAGCAGTTTTCGCCAAAGTCTACATCAAAGTAGCTACCACATATTAGGTTTAGATTTTTGTCACCATGTTTCTCATGTAGTTTATCAAGCATTGCCTGTGTGAGGTCTATACCTGTGACCGACGTTTCGGGTAATAATTTAAAAATTTCATCAAGCTCAAGGCCGGTGCCACAGCCTAAATCTAGCAGTTTAAGCGCTTGTTCATTTGTAGATAACTCATTTACAAGCTTCGCCATTTTCTTATAGCCCTCTGCACAACCTTCAACATTATATAGCATTTGGTTTTCATAGCCTTCAACACGTGTTGTAAAAAATTCATCCATTTTTTCTATACTCATAATAATTTCCTCATTTCATAAAAAAATTAACTCCGACTTATGATAGTAAAATTTTGTTATCATAATCGGAGTTTTAATTTGCGCACAAAGGGGAGAGGTATAAAAATAGTGCGACAAACACTGCTGTTAGCAATCCAAATCACAATAACAAATAAAGACCAAAGCAAAATCGCTTTCGACTAAAATTCACTATCATTTTTTATTTGAATTACTATATAATCATTGTCACACCTCTATGCTTATTTTCTTAAATATAGCACTAAAAAAATATTGTGTCAAGTTTTTTAAATATAAAAATAAGGACGCAGCATAGCTACGTCCTCAGCGCTTAAATTTAGTTAGTATAATTATCAAAATATCCTTGAATTAAGATAATTGGTGTACCTTTGTCGCCACTGCCAGAAGTTAAGTCGCATAGTGAACCGATTAAATCAGTAAGTCTTCTTGGTGTGGTTCCTTGAGTAGCCATTTGTCCCACTAGGCTCTTATTTTCAGAATCTTTATCCTCGATAGTTTTAACGATAGCTGCTTTAAGCTCATCACCTTGTAAATCTGCAAAGTCGTTATCTGCTAAATATTTTAGCTTTAGTTCATTTGGGGTTCCATGTAAACCTTGTGTATGTCCTGGTGAAACAACTGGATCTGCAAGTTCCCAAATTTTTCCAACTGGATCTTTAAATGCACCGTCGCCAT
>CAYJJB010000031.1:0-22090 GCA_964370405.1 uncultured Eubacteriales bacterium
ATGGCTTTAGAAATTGAAGAATTAGTTAACTTAAGTGTACTAGAAAAAAGCGATTATGAGATTTCAGGACCTTCTACACTTTATGTAAGTACAAGTGGGGTAGAAAAGCTGTGGGTTTGGGAGTATATATATCAATTTGGTGAAAATGAGGAGATTATATTTAATTACTCATCGCTTTTAGGAAAAATGTTTTCTATGAATATTAAAACAACTGAGGAAGCACAAAAAATAAATCAAAGTAGATTTTCTTATGAAACTGTAATTGAAGGGCTGTATGAATATTACATGGAAGAAGATGTGATGTTTGATGAAATGAAAATATCGCAACTAAATAAGAGTTTTGGCAGTACGGAATATTATGTATATTTAAATGAAGATATATCGCTTTATGTAAATTTTTATGCAAATAATGTTTTTAACTGCAATCTTATCAGCACTGACGAGGTAAGTGAAATAGAATAATTTGTTTTAGATACAATTTTGATACATTAAAGATAAGTTATATATATGTTAGCAGTTTATCATTAACCTGTAAGAATTTTATGAAGTTCTCGTTTGAGGACAAATGAAGACAGGACAGGTGAAAAAACATGTTGACATTAAAGCAAAATTTAGTTGAATTTAAAGATGATAAGAAGAGATTTTATTTTAAGTTCTTTATAAGTTTTTTATTTGTAGGAATATTTTTTATAAGCATAGCTTTAATTGTTTCATTGCTAATGAGTGATAAAGAAAATGAAGAACTCGGCATAAATTTACCATTAACGCAGGCTGCAATACAAGTGGAGTTAACTGACTTGCCTAATACTACAATCGAAAATCTTGGCACACAATATGATTTTAATGGCATTATAGAAAATGTTCCATTTATATCACAAGTGGATTTGTATCCGACAGGCTGTGAGTCGGTAAGTGCAACTATGGTGTTACAGTATTTAGGACTAGATATTTTGGCGCATGATTTTATAAATGCATTGCCGATAGCAGATGTGCCTGAAAACGGAACAGGTGCATCACCTTGGGAATATTTTATAGGTAATCCATATAGCACAGCGGGATACGGCTGTTATGCTCCCGTAATAAGTCAGACGGCAAATTTGTTTTTAGAGCAAATAGATTATAGGGCAGAGGACATATATGGAAATTCGCTTGAAAGTCTATGTGATGAATATATAAAAAACGGTATGCCTGTATTAATATGGGCAACTATGGGTATGGCAGATGTGGTAGATGGCCCTACTTGGACGCTTGAAAACGGAGAAGATTTCACATGGCTTCAACCAGAGCATTGTTTAGTGCTCGTAGGGTATGATGATGAGTATTATTATTTTAATGACCCACTAGAAAGTGCCCAAGTAAAATATGAAAAAGCTGCAGTAGAGCTTGCATATAAGTCAATGGGAGAACAAGCTGTGGTTTTTGATATAATAGAATAAAAAATGGACTGTAGGCAAATTTTACTTACAGTCCATTTTTTTAATCAATTGTAATTTTTAAGCATATGGGGTATGTGGTGTCAATTGTTTCTTTAAACTCCACTGATAAACCATCCTCGCCTAAAGTGTAGTCTAGTTGTATATCATTGCCCAAAACGCTAACATTAGTCACAACACCCTTGAAATAGTTTAGCTTTTTAGCAAATGATTTAATTAAAGTTTTATTGTTTTTTGGGAATTTTAATATATTAGCATATACATATGGCGCCTTATAGGTGAATCTAATGTCCTCACTGGTGTAATCTTCTTTTGCAACATCATTAAAGGTACCTTCAATAATTTGTGTAGGGCCTTCGCCAAAAGTGCTCCAGTAACTTGTATCAAAAATTGACTCACCATTTATCTTAAGCCATGCACCTATTGCTCTTAAAATATCTTTGTCCTCTTTAGGGATAGAGCCATCAGCTTTTGGGCCTATGTTTAATAAAAGAGCGCCGTTTTTGCTTACTATATCAATTAAATCACACACTAAAGACTGAGCTGTTTTATATTCATTTCCTATGGTGTGCGACCAAGAATTTTTTGCAACAGCTGTATCAGTTTGCCAAAAGTCAGGCCTTATTGATGCAAGCTGTCCTCGTTCAACATCAAAGACTGCTGTGCCAAAAGCATAGGCATCATCTTTATAATTAATGGCAACTTCCATTCCCCAAGATTTTGCACGGTTATAATAATATGCAGCAAATTTTTTTAGATAAGGCTTAAAGGATAAATTTTGTATCCACCAGTCAAACCAAACTATTGAGGGTTTAAATTTATCTACAAGCTCGCAAGCTCTTAAAAGCCAGTCGGTCAAGTGCTCTTCGTTTGCACCCTCAACAAAAATGTTGTGAGTGTATTCGTAGCGGTCTTCATTTTCAAAAAGTTTTTTGGCAAAACCATAGGGCTCTAAAAACTCAGTTTCATTAATGCCTGAGTCAAAGTCCTTGCCACCACACATAAACCAATAGTTCTCCGCTCTGTGATTTGACACACAAAAATGAAGTCCACGACGCTCAGTTTCTTCTTTAAGCTCCTTAATTATATCTCTTTTTGGCCCCATTTTATATGCGTTCCATATAGATAAATCGCTTTCATACATTTGGAAACCATCGTGATGCTCTGCAACAGGCATATAGTATTTAGCACCCGATTCCTCAATTAAATCAAGCCACTCACTTGGGTCAAATTTAGGTGCGGTAAACATCGGTATAAAATCTTTATAGCCAAAATTCTTTTGCTTTCCATATGTTTTTATATGGTGCTCATAGTATTTTGAACCTTTTATATACATATGTCGAGGGTACCACTCGTCGCCAAAGGCTGGTACACTGTAAACACCCCAGTGAGTAAATATACCGAATTTTGCATTTTTATACCACTGCGGTATAGAGTAATTTGATAGGGAAGCCCAGTTATCTTTAAAAGGACCAGCCTCTATCACCTTCTCGATTTCTTTTAAATAATCTTCTCTATTCATAGAAAACACCTCGTATTATATTACGCCTTTTTTTATTATTAAATTTGCATAAAGCTCTTTTTCTGATGTAGCAATTACTGCATATGCATTTTTAGCACGCTCATAAAATTCATATTTATCTACAAATTTTGCTCTCATGCCATCCTGTTCATGCTTTTTTGCGACCTCTTCATACTTCTCCCAAATAGTAGGCACATAAGGGTCATCAGGCATTACTTGCATGTAAATTGTTGGATTTTTTTCATACTGGTCAAGTGGTATTAACGACAATATGCTATCAAGTAGAGATGGTATGTCATGCCCTGTAGCATCTACTAAAACTTTGGGTTGTGCAAATTTGGGGTAATTTGCATCAGCAATCACAAGCTCATCACCATGACCCATTTCCATTAATACTTTTATAAGTTCAGCTGATACGTTTGATGGTATATTTTTTAACATAATCTGCTCCTTAATTTTATTTTGTAATAACTCCGTCTAAATCCCAAAGATCTTCCCAACTACTTGCACTTTCCCATAAGAAAACTTGGCCTTTAATAAGACGGCAATTTTTATCAATGCTTGCAATCAGTTTCATTTCTTCATCGCTTAATGGATCTTTTGCAACACTTTCAAGGTTTGAGATGTATTCATTTTCATGAACAGAAAAAGGTATTGGTGCGTGTCCTCTTTGTGCAGCCCATTTGACACAAACTACGGCAGGGTGAATATTATGTGCCTTTGCAATTTCTACTATTTCTGGCATTTGAATGTCAACTATGTCATCCTCGGTCTTATCTCTATCAGGTCTTGTGGGACTTCCAATGGGACAAAAGCCTATAATTTCTATTCCACGAGCCGTGCAGTAGTCATAAAGTTCTTTTTGCTGGAATGATGGGTGAAGCTCCATTTCGATTAGTGATGGCATGATATGGCAGTGCTTTAAAACTGCCTCGAGTTTTGGAATTGTCATAGATGACATACCAAGATGTTTTACAACTCCCAATTTATAAAGTGTTTCCATTTGTCGCCATGTTTTAATAAAAGACTCAGGGCAAAATGGCACAGAATCAGGATTTCTTGCATCTCCATCACAACCTGGTGCATGGTAATTTGGGAAAGGCCAGTGTACAAAGTATGCATCTAAGTAGTCAAGCTGTAAATCTTTTAGACTTTTAAAGCATTCAACAACTACATCGTCATGCTTGTCATTCCAGACTTTTGATGTTATAAAGAGCTCTTCACGGCGTACTATGCCTTCATCAATTGCTTTTTTATATACTGCTCCAATTTCTTTTTCATTACCATAAACCGACGCTCCGTCAAACATTTTGTACCCTGCTTTAATTGCGCCGAAAACCGCATCCGAAATTTCCTTAGATGTAAATCTATCAGAGCCAAAAGTTCCCATGCCTATCACAGGCATTTTATCGCCATTTCTAAGTGTTCTTGTTAGCATCATTTTTAGTTCCTCCAATTTTTATTTATTATTTGTGAGCATAACTTTGCCCTTTACGTCTTGTGGGTTTTTGTATAGCATAAAAGCCTTGTCGATTTCTGACATGTCAAAGCTTTTATAAATGAAATCAGGATGAAATTTAAGCTCGCCTGTGGCAAAATAATGTGCTGTAAGCTCCCATTCTTTGCCAGGGAATGGGGCAGAGTAACTCATCCAGCTTCCTGTAAGCTTAAATTCCTTGCGATTTAAGAGCTCCCACTCTTTATAGCTAAATTTGACATCGCTGTGCGGTGTTCCCACAAGGCAAACATTTGATTTGCTACCAGCAAGTTTAAATGACATTAATATTGTAGCAGGGTTACCCACCATTTCAAAAACATATTTAAAGCCTTTTCCTTTAGTAATATCATTTGCCTTGTCTAAATAATCAATTGTAGATGAGTTTATAACATGGTCGGCACCCATTTTTTTTGCAAGCTCTAGCCTTGAGTCTTGTGTATCAAATGCAGTAATATTTTTTGCACCCATAATCTTTGCCCACTGTAGCATAAATATTCCTATAGTGCCACAACCAATGATTGCAACATCTTCGCCACCTTTAAAATCATTACAGTAAAGCCCATGAAGGGCAACCGTTGATGGCTCAAACATTGCAGCCTGCTCATATGGAATACTGCTGTCATATTTTACAACGTTTAATTCAGGTACAACTACAAAGTCTGCAAAACTGCCAGGCTCTCTGGAACCTATAAAGCTATAATTTTTGCAAAGTGCATAGTCACCTTTTAGGCAGTCGGCACACGACATACATGGCACAAGTGGGGCGGCAGTAACCGTGTCGCCAACGTTTACCTTTGTCACCTTAGCGCCAACCTCTGCTACGTCGCCTGAAAATTCATGACCTAAAACTATAGGATAAAAATGTGCTCCGCTATCAAGCACTCTTGGTATGTCACTTCCACAAATTCCAGCGGCACGTACTCTTATTTTTACGGAATAGTCATTCATTTTTGGTTCATCAAAATCTGTGTAGCGTATGTCTTCATTTTTAAATAAAACGCCAGCTTTCATAAATTATTCTCCTTATTTTGTCATTAAATGTTTTGTGCTTTCATAAAGCTCTAAGTATCTTGGGAAAATCTCTTTATACTTTTTATGATTTTCCATATTTGGAGTATAAGTTCTTGTTATTTTTACAGTTTTTTCTACAGCACTTTCAAAGTTTTGGTAAAGCCCTGTTCCTACTCCTGCGAGTATACACGCACCTAGAGTTGTGGCAGAGTCTGAATAAGGAACCTTTATTTCCTTTCCTGAAACATCAGCTTTAATTTGTGTCCAAAGTCTGCTGTTTGCAGCGCCTCCCACTGCGTGCAGAGTGTTAACTGGTGCACCTGCACTATGTGCAACTTCTAAATTATGTAAAAGCGAATATGCAACACCCTCCATAGAAGCTCTTGCAAAATGTGCTTTTGTTTTTGAAAAATCAAGCCCAAAATACATACCTTTTGCATGAGGATTCCAAATTGGTGAGCGCTCGCCTGCCATGTATGGTAAGAATATTACACCGTCACTTCCAACAGGAATAAGCGATGCGGACTTATCCATCATGACAAGTGGTGATAGTCCACATGATGACGAAACGTTTCGCTCAAAATCTAAAAAATTTTTCTCAAACCAGTTTATAACGCCGCCACCGCCTGTGGTTCCGCCTTGAAGCAAGTATTTTCCGCTTACAACATGGTTTGAAAGTATTAATGATTTATGAGATATAGGGGTATCGGTACAAATACTCATTCCGCCTGCTTGTCCGCCTTGTTCTTGCGTTTGACCATTTGATATAACGCCTGCTCCTAAGGTGCCACATGCGGCATCTAGTCCACCTGCAACCACAGGAGTACCCTCTAAAAGTCCTGTGATGCGTGAGGCTTCTTTTGAAATTTTTCCAATAACTTCGTGGCAGTCACAAAGTGTTGGCAAAATATCAGCTTTAAGGCCTAAGTCTTTTAGAACCTCTAAATTCCAAGTTTTTTTAGCTATGTCATAGCACTGTAGGCCATAAGCTTGAGAGTAATCGTTTGCTATATTTCCCGTAAGCTTCATTCCAATAAATGCATTTGACTGCAGTATTTTGTCGGTTTGCTTATAAATATCAGGAAGATTTTCTTTATACCACATAATTTTTGGTAGGGTATAAGAGGCTTCAAATGGATTGCCTGATATTTCAAAAAATGCATCATCGCCAAATGTCTTTTTAACATTTTTGCAGATTTCACTGGCTCTTGTGTCAAACCAAATTGGAGTATTGTAAAGCACGTTTTTATTAGCATCAACAGGAATTGCCGACCAACTTTGACCATCAATTCCAACGGCGCAAATATTTTTTGTATCTATTTTTTGGCTTATTTCTTTTATAGATTCAACTATTTGCGCCCACCAAGTATTTGGATCTTGTTCGCAATACCCACTTTGTGGATAAAGCACCTCATAAGGTCTGCTTGCCTGTGCAATAATTTCTCCTGTTTCGGAAAAAACGGCAATTTTACAAGAAGAGGTTCCCACATCTATGCCAAGTAATAAGTTTTTAATATACCTCAGTCCTTTCCTTTATTTTTTTAATTTTTTAATTGATTTTCCTTCTTCTATATAGCAGTTTAATATAATTTGATTTGAAGACGAGCTTTTTTTCATGCGCTCGAGTAGTAGTGTAGAGGCATGGGTGGCAATATCTTTTAGTGGTTGGCAGACAGTTGTAAGTTTTGGAGATAGAACGCTTGCAAGCTCCAAATTATCAAAACCGATAAAAGAAATATCTTTTGGAATTTTTATATTTTTCTCATTTATAGCCATGACAGCGCCGATTGTCATTTCGTAATTAGTTGTAAAAACAGCAGTTATTTTTGTGTTTTTCTCTAATAAAGTTTTCATAGCTTTATAGCCATCTTCTATATTAAAGCCTGCCTGCATAATATATTCATCATTAATTTTTATTTTATTATCTTCCAAAGCGTTTTTATAGCCACAAAGTCTATCACGAGTAGTTTTTAATGAGTATGGTCCTGCAATAATTCCTATTTTTTTGTGACCATTTTTGATTAGTAATTTAGTAGCATTTTTTCCTGCCAAAAAGTTGTCAACACCTACAAAATCAGTATTTATATCAGGAAGCTGACGGTCAACAAGCACGGCAGGCGTACCTTTATTTATAAATTTTTCCAAATTAGGTGTTTTTTTATTTACAGGCATGTAAACCAGACCGTCTACGTTGCGAGAAAGCATGAAATTAAAAATTTCCTCCTCGCTTTTCTCATCTCCATGATAATTCATAATCATGGTAGCATATCCACTGCGGCTTAAAATATTTTCAATTTCTTCAATTATTGTTGTGGTGAACATGTTAGACAGTTTTGGTATTACAATGCCTACCATTTTAGATTTTTGGGTTTTAAGGCTTCTTGCCATTTCATTAATTCTAAAATCTAGTTTTTCTATTGCTGCATCGAGAAGCAATTTATTTTCAGGGCGTACGTTGCCGCCGTTTATGTATTTTGATATAGTGGCAAGTCCCAGACCGGTTTCTTTTGCAATATCTTTTATAGTAGCCATTAATTTCAACTCATTTCCTTTGCTTTGCCATCACTTGCGCAAACTTTAATTTTTTCCATTACGAGTTCTTTTACATACTCACGACCCATTGCGCCGTATTTTTTTGGATCAAAAACATCAGGATCGTGCTTGAAATAATCTTTAAGTCCATCAGAATATGCAATACGAAGTTCGGTTGCAAAGTTTATTTTGCATATTCCAAGTTTTACACATTCTATCATATCTTCGTTTTTAAGGCCTGACGCACCATGCAAAACCAGCGGTATATCTATAATTTTACGTATTTCTTTTAAACGCTCCTTGTCAAGTACAGGAGTGCTTTCATATATTCCGTGCGCTGTGCCTATTGCAACTGCAAGGCTGTCTATACCCGTTTTATTAACAAATTCAACCGCCTCCATAGGGTCGGTGTAATTTCCTTGACCACCATCTAAGTCATCTTCCTTACCGCCTACTTTTCCAAGTTCAGCTTCTACAGGAATATTCTTAAGCTTTGCGTCTCTTACAACTTCTGAAGTGATTTTTATATTCTCATCAAATGAAGAGTGTGAGCCGTCTATCATAATGCTTGAGTACCCTGCATCAAGGCATGAAGCGGCACGCTCGTAACTGTCACCGTGATCTAGGTGAAGCGCTATAGGAACCGTGGCGGCTTGTGCGAGGCTCTTTATCATACCTACAAAGGTTTCTGGAGTGGCATAGTTTAAAGTGGTAGAAGTGGTTTGTATTATAACAGGCGCCAAGAGCTCCTGTGCAGCACTTATGACAGCCTGAGCCATCTCCATGTTTTCTACATTGAATGCACCAACTGCATAATTTCCTTTTTGTGCTAATAAAAGCATTTCTTTTGAACTTACATAAGCCATAATTTTTATTCATATATACTGCAAAACTGCTAAAAATATATGAAAATTCACCTGCCTTTCAAGCAATTGTTAAATAATTAAACGAAACGTTTCGCTTTTTACTAATATATCACACTAAAAATCAATTGTCAAGAGGAAGTTTAATTATATATTAGAAAAATATTGACAAGTGAGAATTATTGTAGTACGCTTTAAATATATAGCTAAAATTTAGCAAATTTTTAGTGTGAAGGAGCACATATATGAATGTTTTTATATTGGGAATAGACGGACTGGGAAGGGGTGTTTTTGAACATCCTACTAAAAACATAAAAGCACTTATGGAAAAATCCACTGTATATAATAATATGCACACGGTTTTTCCACCAATTTCGGCACAAGCTTGGGGTAGCTTACTTTTGTCTGTTTCACCTAAAAAACACACTTATACAAACGAAATGATTGAAGATGAAAACTTTTGTCATGAGTTTGATAAATATCCGTCACTGTTTAGGCTTATATCAGAAAATAAAGCAGAATATGAACTTTGCTCAATATCAAATTGGAATCCAATTAATACAGGAATATTTGAAAATATTGATAATATGATTAAAGAAACAGGGCACAGTGACAGAGAAATTACCGATAAAATAATTTCGTTTGTAAAAAGAAGTGGAGATAATACAGCACTCTTTGTACAGCTGGATGAAATGGATGCCGCGGGGCATAAATATGACTATTTTACAGATGAGTATTATAAAGAGCTTGATAAGATTGATTTGTATGTTGGTGAAATTTTAAAAACAATTGATGAGTGTGGAAAATCGGATAATAGCTTGATAATTATCATGACAGATCACGGTGGTGGAATTGTGCCAAAGCAACATGGCATAAACGAGGTAAAAGATATGGGAATTTTTGCGATTATCTGTGGGAAAACTTATGAAGAGGGCAAGATTGTAAGTGATAAAACGTCTATTATGGACATAGCACCGAGTATTTTAAAGCAACTTGATATAAAAATTCCGAGCCATTATGAGGGGAATGTCCTTAGCTAAGATTTGAGGTTTATAAAATATGTATGCATTGATTTAATATTTGCAAAAAAAACTACAAATATTGATGTTTTGCTATGTTTTTTGTGGATGTTTTGACAATTGTTCTATTGTTCGTAACTGGAATATTTTTTTGGAATATTTATGATAAAATTAATGCAAGAAATCCTAGGAAATGGAGAAAGAATATGAGATTAAATAAAAAAATTTGTGCCTTGTTTTTGGCGGTAGTATTAAGCGTAAGCTTTTCACTACAACCAGCATTTGCTACTAGTAATGCTGATGATGATAGTCAAGAAGTGGTAAGTGAATTAAGTCTACAGGAAGAAAATTTAACAGGCGAAGATTTAGAAGATGAAATTATAGAAGATGAAACTTTATCTGAAGAAGAATCTAGTGAATTAGATGAACTGGGGGACGAAAGTTTTGATGTAGATGAGTCTGAGGATACAGATGAAAATATAGACGACACCTTAAACGAAGAGGAGTCTGAGAATTTGGATGAAGTAGCAGATGAAACACAAAATCAAGAGGAGTCTGCAAAACTAGATGAAGTAAAAGAGGAAATAGTAGAGGAAAGTCAGTCTGAAATTTTGGAAGATGGTGTCCAAGCTATAGCACAAGGCGCTACAAGGGAAATGGAAGTGGCAAGCTTTTTTAGCATGGCTCCACGAAGCGAAGAGGTTGATTATCCATTTGAAATTAATGGAATGGATGTAACAAGTGCTAATATTAGTACTTTTAGTGGAGTATCATATACTCCAGGAGCTGTTTCTATGCCAGGCGGGCTTACAGCAGAAGGTACACTAGTTTTAAACGCAGTTGATCTTACTTCTTTAGATGTTGAGGGAACATTAAAAGTCAGCGTAGTAGGAGAAAACCAAATTTATGCAGGCTTGAACGTTGATGGAGCGATGCAGATAGCTGGTGCAAATAGCGAAACTGATAAATTGATAGTTACATCAGGGAGTACGAGCAATGGAATAACAGGCACACTTAGTGGAGTTAGCAATGTGACGCTTGATGTTAAATCGTTTACAATGAGTGCCATAACTGGCTCAATTTCTCATGTTAGTAATGCTAAAATTATAGCAAGTACTACTTCCACATCAGTTAATAGTCATGCGATTGATGGAGCAATTTCACATGTAAGTTGTAGCACAATTACTGCTACTGCACAGGCAGGCAGTGGAATAAACGGTTCTGTGTCAGGTGTAAGCGGTGGTTCAATAACTGCAAGAGGTGCTTTGTACGGAATAAAAGGTTCAGTTAGCACTATAGGCTGCACAACTGTAATATCGCAAGGAGAAACAGCTGCGGTAGAGGGAAGTGGTAGCTTGTATGAAGGTTATAAAATGCAAAGTTCAACTGATGGTGGAGTGACACTTTCTGATGCAACTGTTGCCACAGGACATAAATATTTAAAAATTAGTTATCCCGACTGCACAGACCCTTGTGGTGGAAGTGCCACACCGCCTACTATAACAGTAAGTGTGGGCGATGCTGATGATATAACAGAACTTTATGACGGTGCATCTCTTGAAAATAGCCAAATTATAGGAACTGTAGTAGACAGCAATGGAAATGGTGTAGACGGCAGTTGGGTGTTTGTTGACACGGCTCCTAAGAATGTAGTACGTGACTCAAGTGGTAATGCTATAGCGGTACAGGTTGAAGTTCAGTTTGTCCCAACTGATAGCAGTAAATATGATATGACAGCAAGCACTCTTAAAACTATAATTAATGTAAAAATTGACCCAGTAGTCATTACTGTAACAGCACAAAACAAAGATATTAATGTAGGTGACCCAATACCTTCAAGTTTTGATATTACTTATTCAAATGATTGGAAATCACCTGATACTGAACAGTCAATTGTGACTACAAAAGCTGTAGCTGGTGTTGACCCAACGCTTACAACAAATGTTCCATCGTTAAATAATGTAATTGACTTTAAAACAAAAGCTAGTACCACAAGTCCTAACTATGACTTTATCTATATTCAGGGTATTCTTAATATTAATGAAGTAAAACCAACACTTTCACCGCTGTCAATTTCTGCGCAAGATCTTACTATACCTTATGACGGCGCTACTATAGAAGATGAGGTAATAAAGGCAAGTATTAAAGATAGTGACGGAAATTCTGTAGCGGGTACTTGGGAATTTGTAAATTCTCCAAAAGATACAATAAGAGATGTAAATGGTGTTGTGATAAGTAAAGAACATGTTATAAAGTTTGTGCCACAATATCCTGAAAAATATGTTATATCTGAGGAGCTTACTGCTACTATTAATGTAACAGTTATACCGCTAAAATTTGAGGTTACACCAAACCCTGTTAGAACAGAGATTAATGCAGGAGAGGCTATGCCATCTTATAGCGTAACATATAAGCGTGTGTCGTATGCAGGCGAGCCTGTTTATCCAACCGACCCAACATGGCTAATGGCGGAACCTAAAAGTGAAGTAGTGTTAAGAGATCCTATTTATACAGCAAGAACTTTAACAAACTCAAATCTACTAAATACAAATACAGCAGGCACTTATAATGTGCTTATGTATCAAGGCGTAACATTTACAACAGGTTATGGAATAAATCCAAATAACTATGAATTTGTGTTTAAACCAGCTGTGCTTGTGATTAATGCAGTTACACCTCCTGTAAATCCACCTGTAGTAAATCCTACAATAGTACCGACAACTCCAAATGATATAGTAGTTGAATACGACGGTGAAAATTTAGAAAATTCTCAAATTTCTGGAACTGTAACAGATAGTAATGGCGATACAGTTGATGGCACATGGGTATTTGTAACACCACCTAAAGATGTAGATGACTCAGGTGATATTACGGTAACTTTTGTACCTGATGATGATATTTATGAAAGTTTTACAACAACAGTTGATGTAACAATTAATCCTGTACAAATTACAGTAAGTACGCAAGATAAAGAAATGTTTGCAGGCGATAGCGTTCCAAGTTTTGAAGTATTCTATTCAAATAACTGGAAAGGTAGCGACACGCAGGACAATATAGTTCTAGAAGATGCGATATTTAGCGCAAAAGTTGATGGCACTGTGGTGTCAAATAATAATCCTGTAAGTGTTGATACAAGGGTTGTAAGTAGCAGTAGCAATTATACTTTTGTATATGAAGAGGGTAATTTAGTAATACTTGAAGCTGAAGAAACGCCTGTAAATCCAGAAGAGGAAGAAGGTGGCACAGGTGGAGGCGTAGACCCTGAAACACTTCCTCCTATCACGGATGCAACTGTAGAAATTACTCCTGAAGGTGGAGTAAATATTGATACAAATAGACCTGATGAAGTTCCTGAAGAAGTTCGTGTTAATGAAGAAACTATAGAACCATCACTTTACGAAGTGGAAGATGGTATAGTGTCTATTACGCCACAAGCACTTGAAAATCTTAATGATGGTGAAAACTCTATTGAGGTTGTGTTTGATGATGGAGTAGTTGAAACTGTAGTAATTGCCGACGAAGGAACACCGCTTAACGCATATGTAGTAAGTGGATCATGGAGCTTGTTTGATTTAATAATGTCTGTTATAGGTATACTGTTATCCATTTTGTACCTTGTAATTAGACCTAAAAAAACAGAGGAAGAGATGCGTTATATACAAGAAGATGATACTTCAAATAATAAGCGAATACTCACAAGCATAGCTTTAATTACCTTGGCACTGTTCAATGTGGTTTTACTGATTATCACGCAAAACTTTACAATGCATATGAGCATATTTGACATTTGGAGCATAGTCTTTGCAGTGGTAGTAGTAATTCAAGCTGTACTGATGTTTTTCCTTAGAAAAAAAGACGAAAATAGCGATGTTGATGCAAATTATAAAGTAGAATAATAATTTTAAGAGTTTATATAATATTTCGGGTTGATTTAATTGTCAGCCCGAAATATTTAACTTAAAAAATTGACACAAGCCCTTACTAGTTATACAATACTAGTAAAGGCTGAAAAAAAGAGGACAATTTATGGGTAGTAGCGTAAATAGAAGAAGAATAACAACACACACAATAATTTCTCCGATAGCTGTGTTGATTGTAGTTTTTGTTTCGTGGTTAGTACTATATTCACGAGGCGTTCCTGAGGTGGATTTGCCCCAAATGGTTGATGGAATAAGCGATGCAAGAGGGATAAATTTTGAAGAAAATGTAGGCGAATTTCCAAGTGATGTGGAATTTTATCCATTAAAACTTTACACTCCTGATGATTTTTTAAGTGGAGAGACAGATGCACCTTACAAAAGAAGCGAAATTGAAGATGCGCAAAGTATAGCTTATGGTACACATAGGCTAAAAATTCAGCTTATGCCAAATACTCATTATGCTGTTTGTGGATATTCTATAGATTATGGAACAAGAGTATATGCAAATGGATATGAAGTGTTTAATGTAGGCGTTGTTTCAGATGATTTTCGTGAAGCGGTTCCAAGCGTTAATTACATGGAATTTCCTGTATTTGCAGATGGAAATGGAATAGTAGAGCTTATTTTTCAGTACTCAAACTTTGTTCATGCAGAGGGCGGAGGAATGCACACTTTATATATTTCAACTCCTACAAATATTAATAATTATTTGCTAAAAACTGGACTTCCAACCTATATTTTAAGCGGCGGATTTCTGCTTCTTGCAACATATCATCTTTTAGATGGAATTTTACGTAGTAAAAAAATCAGTTTGCAATTATCGCTTAGTTGCCTTTTATTTGCACTGAGAGATCAATGGTTTTATATTGTGTCAATACTTCCGTTTGATTATGATTGGTATATACATTACAGAGTTGTTGTTGCAATAGTCGTACTCACGCCTATTGTGGTGCTTACACTTATAGAAGAGTTGTACTCTAGGATAGTGCCATATATTTGGACATATTTATTGGGGATAATTTCTTTTTCACTTACAGCGCTTTTACTGTTAGTTCCAACACAGTATATCGCACCGCTTACAAATATAGTTCCAATGCTTGCAGTCCCGTATGCAGCATATTTAATTTATAAGATTATTAAATACCATATTCAAAAAAGGATTATAACACTAAAAGATATTTATACATTAATAGGAATAGTGATATTACTTGTTACTACAGTGCTAGACACATGGTTTAGTGACAATTTACCAGAGGTTACAAGAGGTGGAATAACACCTATAGGTATGGTGCTTTTTGTAATTATGCTCATGTCAGTACTTGCACTGCAGTCTGAGGAGGATCAGGTTGCATTTGAAAAAAGTAAGAGTGAGAAAAAAGCGCTTGAAACAATAAATGATATGAAAACAAGCTTCTTGCAAAAAATGGCGCATGAAATTAAAACTCCACTTACAGTAATGAGTGGATATGCACAGATTACGGATATTCAAATTGCAAATAATGAAACAACTGAAGAAACATCTGAATATTTAAAAATTATTTCATCAGAAGCAAAAAGATTATCGGAGCTTGTGTCAAACTTAATTGAAATACCTTCAAAAGTCGACATTGGAGGAGCGTTTAACAAAATTTTGGTAGATGATTATTTAAGATACTGCACTGTAATATCAAGCTCAGTTTTAGAAAAAAACAACAATGTGTTTAAAATAAAATCGCAAAGAGATCTATATATTTTAGGTAATATGGAAATGTTAATTCAGCTTATGTTAAATTTAGTGGTAAATAGCAATAAGCATATGAAAAAAGGCGAATTTGCTGTTGAAGTGACAGAGCAAGGTGAGAATATAGAGTTTTTATTATCAGACACCGGAAGTGGAATAAAAAAGGAGTACGTGGACAAAATTTTTGATACTGGTTTTTCTACAGATGGAACAAAGGGTTTAGGTTTATCTATTTGTAAGGAAATTGCAGAGTTTCATAAAGGTGAAATAGTGTTTGTGCCGAGTGAAACTGGAGCAAAGTTTAAATTTACCGTACCAAAATACAGTGATGAAAAGGAGTAAGCAATGGCAAATATTTTACTAATTGAAGATGATGTGCATATTAATAATATTAATAAATTAGCTCTACTTAGAGAAGGGTATAATGCTTTTTGTGCAACTTCTATAAAAGAAAGTTTAGAAGTACTTAAAAATAAAGAAATAGATTTAATAGTGCTTGATATAGGACTGCCAGACGGTGACGGTGTGTCACTTTGCGAGGAAATTAAAGCAAAATATGACATTCCCATTATATTTTTATCTGCAATGGGTGAAAATAATGATATAGTAAAGGGGTTAAACTCAGGCGCAGATGATTATATGTCAAAGCCATATGATTTAGCAGTGCTTGTTGCCAGAATAAAAGCTAGATTAAGGGTTAATACCACTGTAAAAAGCACAATTACCATTGGAGATTTATTTATAGACGGTGTTAATGCAAATGTTTATTATGACGGAAAAGATTTGTTTTTTACAAAGAGGGAATTCATGCTGTTTTGGGTGCTTTTAGAGCAAAAAGGCAAAATTATAGACAGAGATACTCTTTATGAAAAAGTATGGGGATATACAGCGGATGGAAATTATAATTCTCTTCATGTGTTGATATCACGTGTGAAAAATAAGCTTTCAGACGCAGGTTCTGATATTCTTATCAGTTCAAAAAGGCAAGAAGGATATATGCTTAACACATAAATATAAAAAGCAGTTTTTCTTGCAAAAAATCTAAAAATATAGTATTATTAATTTTACAAGATTTTATTAAAGAATAGGAGTTTTTAAAATGCAAAGAGTAGAAATATCAAAAATATATAAAGATATGGAAAGCTTTGATAATAAAACTATAACTGTTAAAGGTTGGGTTAGAACTATCAGAGATTCCAAAACTTTAGGGTTTATAGAGCTTAATGACGGAAGTACATTTAAAGGCATACAAATAGTTTTTGAGGCAGATAAAATAAATAATTTTTCTGAAATTGCAAAGCAAAATGTTGGCGCTGCACTTAGTGTTACAGGCACTTTAATTGTAACTCCACAAGCAAAACAGCCATTTGAAATTTCTGCTACAGAAATTTTTGTAGAGGGTGAGTCCACACCAGAATACCCACTTCAAAAGAAAAGACATAGCGTGGAATATCTTAGAACAATTGCGCATCTAAGACCTCGAACAAATCTTTTCTCAGCGGCATTTAGAGTTCGCTCAGCGGCTGCTTTTGCAATTCACAAGTTCTTTAACGAAAATGGTTACGTATATGCACATACTCCAATAATCACAGGTAGTGACTGTGAGGGTGCAGGTGAAATGTTCAAAGTTACAACAATGGATTTTGACAATGTTCCTAAAACTGAAGACGGAAAAATTGACTTTAGTAAAGACTTTTTCCAAAAAGAAACATCACTGACTGTTTCAGGACAACTTGCAGCAGAGTGCATGGCGACAGCTTTTGGCAAAACATATACATTCGGTCCTACATTTAGAGCAGAAAAATCATACACAGGACGCCATGCGGCAGAGTTTTGGATGATAGAGCCTGAAATTGCATTTGCTGATTTAAATGATGACATGGAAGTAATTGAAGCTATGATTAAGGCAATTATTGATCATGTGTTAAAAACCTGTCCTCAAGATATAGATTTTTGCAACCAATTTGTTGATAAAGGTTTAAAAGAAAGACTTAACCATGTGCTAAACTCAGACTTTGCAAAAGTTACTTATACAGATGCAATTGAAATTTTAAAAGGCAATGATGAAAACTTTGAATTTAAAGTTCATTGGGGTATGGATTTACAAACAGAGCATGAGAGATATCTTGCAGAAACTCATTTTAAAAGACCTGTGTTTGTTACAGATTATCCAAAAGAGATAAAAGCGTTTTACATGCGTGTAAATGACGATGGCAAAACTGTAGCAGCGGTTGATATGCTAGCTGCAGGCATAGGTGAGCTTGTAGGCGGAAGTCAACGTGAAGAGCGACTTGATGTGCTGCTTGACAGAATAGCCGAAATGGGGCTAAATGAAGAAGATTACTGGTGGTATTTGGAACTTAGAAAATACGGAAGCGTTAAACATGCTGGTTTTGGTTTAGGCTTTGAGAGAATGATTATGTATTTAACAGGCATACCAAACATCAGGGACGTAATCCCATTCCCAAGAACAGCGGGTTCAGCAGAATTTTAATAAAAAGGCCTTGTGCCACAAAAAAGCTACAGGGCATGTCCTTGTAGCTTTTTGTGTTTATATTATTTATTTTAGAAAGGTTTGTGTAAAATGAGTAAAATTAAAAATATTTATATAGTGCACCATTCGCATACAGACATAGGGTATACAGATTTACAAGAAAGTATTTTGTTCAATCAAGTAGATTATATAAAAACTGCTTTAAAAACGATTAAAAAAGGCTATGAAGAAAATAGCAGTTTAAAAGAATTTGTATGGAACTGTGAAACATATTACTGCGTAGAAGAGTTTTTGCAAAATTCCACAGAAGAAGAAAGAGCTTGTTTTTTTGATTTTGTGAATAAAGGAAACATAGGTATATCTGCGTCCTATTTAAATTTTACGGATTTGGTAGACAAGAAAATGCTTGGCAGAAAAACTGCACAAATGGTGGATTTTTGTAAGAGCATGAATTATACACCAAGGACGGCAATGAATGCAGATATAAATGGAATTTCTTTAGGGGCCAGAGATGTTTTAATTGAAAACGGGATAGAATTTTTGTTTATGAACATACATTGTCACCATGGAATGTATCCACTTTTTCAAAATCAAAAGCCGTATTATTGGGCAAATGAAAGCGGTAAAAAACTTTTAGTGTGGAGTGGAGAGCACTATAATTTAGGAAATGCTTTGGGCATAGTACAAAATGAAACAATAAGTTATATGACTAAAGATTATTTTGGTGGCACTCAGCAAAAAGGGCATATAGAGCAGGTTTATGATAATGTGAAAAAATATTTAAGCGAATGTGAAAAATATGATTATCCATATGATTTTATTCCCATAGGGCTTTCAGGTGAGTTTAGCGACAATGCACCGCCAAATCCTGAAATTATGAGTACTATAGAAGCACTTAATGAAAAATATGGCGACGAGTTTAAATTTTGTATGGTGAGCCTTGATGGTCTGTATGAAAAAATTAAAGATAAGCTTTGTGATATCAAAACTTATACAGGCGACCTTACAGATTGGTGGGCGCATGGAATAGGGAGCACACCATATGCTGTGAAGCACTATAAAGAGGGGCAGAGGCTATATAATCTTTGTGATAGGCTAGACCCAAAGTCAGAGCTTGGAAGTGCAGAGCTTATGGAAGAGAGCGCTAAAAATTTAATGATATATGCCGAGCACACATGGGGACATTCTTCGTCAATTACCAACCCATATGACACTATGGTTTTAAACCTTGACATGAGAAAAACTGCCTTTGCATCTAAGGGATTTGAAGCAGCTTCCAAAAATTTGAATAGAATTCGTCATGCTAAAGGTGATATTTTAAGATATTACAGTAGATTTGGCAAAATAAAGGCAATTTACCCCTGCTTGACAGAAAGTAAGCAAGTGGTGAGTTTTTTTACAGAGGCAAGGAATTATAAAAATGTTAAAATAGTGTGCGACAAAACAGGCAAGGAAATAAAGGCGCAAATTTCAGCAGACCCACGTGGTTCAAGAATTACATTTGTGGATTATTTTACAGCAAATGAAGAAAAAATCTATACTTTTTCTGAAGCTGTAAATGTTGAAAATCTAAACAATACAAGAGTGGCATACAGGGGTTCTGAGGGTGTTTTGGATATAGTAAATGATTATGATAAAGAAAGCTATAAGTTACCATATTGCCTTGAAAACGACTTTTTTAAAATCTGCTACGAAATAGGCAAGGGTGTAACGTCTTTTTACAATAAGGTTGATAGTGTAGAAATGCTAAAAGAGGGCGACGCAAAGTTTTTTACACCAATTTATGAGCAAACAGAAATTAGAACAAATGTGTACGAGGAGAGAAAACTTTTAGGGCGAAATATTCGTGGAAAACATGCTAAAAAAGATATAGCAAAGCTTAAAGATGTAAAGATTATAGATAAGGGTGACGTGTTTACCACGGTAGAATTAATCTATGATTTAAAAGGTACATATAAAAGCTCTGTGATTATAACTTTATACAGCGAAATTCCACGCATAGGCTTCAAATACAAAATTGCAAAGACCTTATCTGATGAGGTGGAAAATATCATGTTGCCTCTTGCTCTAAACTATAGTAGCGAAATGTATGTGGATAAAAGTGATGTTTGTTTTAAACCAGGGGTAGAGCAAATTCCAGGTACATGCATGGAGTACTACTTAATAGATAATGGCGTGGTATATCTTGGTGATAAGCATTCGCTTGCTATACACTCACAAGACGCACCGCTTATTTATATGGGAGAGTTAAAACACCATGCAATAAAACTCTGTGATAATAAAGAGGAAAACAATAAAAGAGACGTATACTCCTATATTATGAATAATATTTGGGAAACAAATTTTAAAATTGATTTATCAGGCTTTTCGGAATTTTCTTATAGACTAGATTTAATAAAAACAAATGATGTAAAAGAAAGCTTTGAAACTCTAAAAGATAATGGCTTTGGTACGATTAGTTTTATGATATAGGGAAAAGAGGGCACCTCACAAAGGTGTGCCCTCAGAGCGTATTAAAACTCCAAAAAGCAAAAGAGTGAGACTTTTTTTGGGCAAGCAGAGACGGATAGTATCTATCTATCCGTCTTTTTGTTTATTTTATATAAATATACTTAGTTGTGCGGTTATATAATATCTGCGCTACTCATTGCATTAATGTATATATTTATGTATAATAATAAGGAAAGCTGCGTATATAATGGAGGTGAAAATATGAGTAGAAAGTTATGCAAGCTATTTGTTGCTTGTATTATATTCTTAATTGTTTTGTGTGGTGCTTCTTATTTTTTTAATAGCGAAAAAGATATGCTGCTTAGTTATGATCAAACAGCTATAACAAAGCTTAATACATGGAAACTCGATAGTGAAGGGGAAAATGGTCAGATTGATTTGGCTGCATTTAATCCTCAAGACACTAACTTTAAGCCATATAGCCTTGAAAGTGCAATTTCTACAAGTGAATATAAAAATCCTGTTTTAGTGCTTGAAAGCATGCACCAGGCTTTTATTGTCAGCGTAAATTCTGAAGTGGTTTATGATTTTGGACAGGATAGCAGTAGCATTTTTTCTAGGGCAAATGGTGGTATTTGGCATTTTGTTGAATTGCCGTATATCCAGCCAGATAACAACATAAAAATAGAAGTTGTACCAAGTGATGATAAAACTTCAATAGGCATAATTGATATATATTTAGCAGAAGAAAGTGAAGCGTTTTTATTTTTAATCTACGGAAATATTATGAAACTGCTTATATCATCAATAATACTAGTTATCGGTCTTATTCTTTTAGTGACACATGTCTTTATTTCAAAAGGACTTAAAAATAATATAATATTGTATCTAGGGCTATTATCAACTTTTATAGCTATTTGGCTCATTAGCGAATCTAATTTGCTGCAGTTTATTATTGGTGATACCTTTATATTAGGGCATCTTCCTTATTGGTCTATACAACTATTATTTATACCGTTTATTCTCTATGTTGACAGTATGTATACGCCGTCTCACAAGTCGATATCTAAATATC
The DNA here is from genome assembly GCA_964370405.1 of uncultured Eubacteriales bacterium. Lineage (GTDB taxonomy): Bacteria > Bacillota > Clostridia > Oscillospirales > Acutalibacteraceae > SIG603. The sequence goes on from CAYJJB010000031.1 coordinate 21,539, forward strand.
TGGGTATTGCATTTTTTGCAAATTTTATTATATCCACTGTGCTTCATATGACAAAAATAGTCTATTATTATAATTCATTATGGGTAGTCCATTTAATTATGGTAGTTACCTTGCTATACTTTATATTCTCTATAAGTTATGAATCATTTGCTAAGAAAAATAGAGATGCCAGAATAATATTGCTACAAATATCATTATTAATTATTACCGCTTTAGCGGAACTTGCTGTTTTCTATTTTGGCAACAATATGAACTCAATTGGTGTGGTTCTTCAAACAGGAATGTTAGTTTATCTAATGGCTTGTGTAATATCAACCGCTTTAAAATTGAGGGTTGTTTGGGCAGAGAGTATGCGTGCAGAATATTTAACTAAAATTGCATATACAGATATGTTGACATCATTACTAAATAGATACGCATTTGAAAGAGATTTAGAAGAGTTTAAGAAAAGCGAAGACTTAACCAAAATAATAATTACCTTTGATTTGAATAATTTGAAGTATTTTAATGATAATATGGGGCATCAAACAGGCGATAATTATTTAATTTGCT
>CAYJJB010000032.1:0-21943 GCA_964370405.1 uncultured Eubacteriales bacterium
ATTTATCGCCCGGTCTTGCAATAAGCCCAAAGGCAAATGCCAAAAACACAGCTGTAGTAATTCCAGCAGCACCTGCTGTAAGTCCACCTGTTAAAGCTCCTAAAAAGCCTTTTTCAAGCACCGCTTCTTTTACTCCATTTGCAAGCACATTTCCAAAACCTATAAGCGGAACTCCTGCACCACTTCCTGCAAAATCTATCAGCAAGTCATATACACCAAACGCACCTAAAATTACTCCAAGACTCACAAAACACACCATGACCCTTGCAGGTGTAAGTTTTGTTAAATCAATCAATAACTGGCCTACTACACAAATAAGGCCGCCAACCCAAAATGCATTAAAAAATTCCATGATAAACTATCCTTTCATTTTTTCTAAGCTTAGTTTAACCACAGAATTTTTAATAATTACAAAATTACATTTTAAATATTATACCTAAAATCGCTGCTACCGCTATAAAGACTATTGGATGCAGTTTCTTTAAAAAAGTTTGAAGCAACACTATGACTACAAAAATAGCTATTGCAACAAGGTTTAGCGTGATACCTGATTGTGTGATGAGAAATAGACTCTGTTTTACAATTTCATATCCAGCTATAGCTATAAGCGCCGTTACAGCAGGCCTTAGTGCAAAAAATGAATCTTGCACTAAAGTACTCTCTTGAAATTTTGTCAAAAAATGTGCCACTATCATAACAATTATCAAAGAAGGCATTACAAGCGCTATAGTCGCCGTAAGTGCACCAAGTACTCCTAGTAAAAAACCACCCTCAGCAAAACCTGCAGTAAAGCCTGCATATGTTGCCATATTTACGCCTATGGGTCCGGGTGTTGACTCTGATATCGCTATCATATTTGAAAGTTCTGTTTCACTAAACCAAGAATAAGTTTTTGACATATCTGTTAAAAACGGTAAGGTGGCAAGTCCTCCACCCACAGCAAAAAGACCAGCTTTAAAAAATTCAAAGAATAAAAGAAGAAATGTCATTTATATTTCCTCCTTTTTAAAACTTCTCATTACTTTACCGTAAATCAAACCTAAAATTACTGTTCCAACAACTATTATTATAGGCGAAATGGTAAAAAATAGCCCTAAAATAAATACTGCAGAGAAAATTAAAAATGCAAAAATACCTTTAAATGTTTTTTTGCTTGTGCCCACACTTTTCTTAAAAAGTCCTACAACTGCATTTAGTATCAGCGCTCCAACGGCAATTTTTATTCCGTTTAAGGCATGTATTACATATTGATTTTCACTAAATCCTTGAAGCACCAAGGCTATAGACATAATTATCACAAGTGATGGAGCTATCATGCCTGCTGTTGCAGCAATTGCGCCTATTACATTTCTCATTTTGTAACCTACAAAAGTTGCAGTATTAACAGCAATTATTCCAGGTGTACATTGTCCTACTGCATAATAATCTAGCAGCTCTTTTTCACTTACCCATTTCCTATTTTCCACAAGTTCTCTTTTAAGCATAGGAAGCATTGCATAACCTCCACCAAAGGTAAAGCCACCTATTCTTGCGAAAATAATAAATAAATCCCACAGTTTTGCTTTTTCCATTCTCTTCTCCTTATAATAAATCTATAAGCTCTGATATATCATTTATAGTTATATTAGGCTTTATATCACTTTTTTCTAAATCAGCTAATTTTGTTTCCCCACTTAAAACCAGTACTGATAAAATGTCACTTCCATTTGCAGTTTTTATATCAGTATAAATTCTATCACCAATAATTGCAATCTCGCTGTCTTTATAGCCTGTGTGACTGATTATATAATCCTGTGTTTTTTTAGTAGGCTTTCCAAAAAATTCGCAGCTTGCACCAGTAGTGGCACACAAAAGCTTTGCCATGGAGCCACAGTCGGGAATAAATCCGGTTTCAGTTGGACAATTTAAGTCCTCATTAACGCCAAAAAGCGGTTTCCCTCGCCTAATTAAATCTGTTGCAATGCAAAGTTTCTCATAGTTTAGTGTAGTGTCAAAAGCCAAAATAACACAGTCCGCATTCTCTTCATCTATTTTTATCCCACAAGACTTTATGTCATTTGTAAAATCTTGTGTTCCAAGTACATAAGCAGTTTTTATGTTATCTTGCTCATTTAAAAACTTCATTATTACATGATTTGATATCATCATTTGTCGCTCATCTATAAAAATTTCCATGTCCGAAAGTTTTTTAATATATGAATTTGCATTTTTCGAACTGTTATTTGTAAAGAAGAAAAATTCTCGCCCGCTATCTCTAACTTTTTCTAAAAACGGGATTGTAAATGGAAACAATTTTTTGCCAAGATATATCGTTCCATCCATATCAAGGACAAAACATTTAATATTTTTAAGTTTATTTTTAATATCCAACTATATCAACTCCTACGGTATTTATACCATAAACACTGCCACTTTACAATAAAAACTTTATTATAAGCGCATAAATATATCGCTATATTTCAAGTATTTTTCAATTCGCAGTTTAGCTTTTTTAATATGTTTTGACACGGTGGACTTGGTTATTCCAAGCTCTTTTGCTATTTCACTCATTTTAATATTATCTGCATAATACATACTAATGCAAACTTTTTGGCGCTGTGAAAGTTCGTTTTTTGCAACTAAGCCGATTAGCATTTTTCTTCTTTTACCATTATTTACATCCTCTTTTACCTCCTCTTTATAAATATAGTTTTCAACTACGTCAAAACTTACTTTTTTTGCCATACTTTTGCCCCCTAAATATTTTTTTACTACCATTTTAATCCAATATTTTAATTTTTCAATAAAAAATGCAGTAAAAATTTATTTTGTTGATGTTTTGGGAATTTTTTTTATAAAAAACGCAAAAAACCCTATGAAATTTCACAAATATATTATATAATACTGTAATAATATATTTTGGATTTAAAGTAAAGGATTGATAATTATGGATTTTATAAAAACATTAGGAAGCGCTGTAAGTGGTGCGAAAAATTATATAGTTGAAAAAAATAAAAAATCAGCAATTGCCAACAGGTTAAAAACTGCGGCAAAATGCCAAAATCAAATTTTGGATAGAGCCTACCTAGCTCTTGGAAAATATTACTACAACAACTTAAGAGATGTGACAAACACTGTAACCGAAGGGCACTGTGCCCAAATTGAAATCACACAAAAAAAGCTTAAGGACACCCTTAATGCGCTAGAGGAGCTTTATCGTGAAGATACAAACGCTGTGGTTCGTGAAGAAATTGATTTAGACGATGTTGTGGAAATAAAACCTGATTCAAACGAAGATGAAATTTCCGAATTTTCAGAACCTGAAATGCCTTTAGATAGTTTTAATGATGAAGTAGCAGAAGGCATAGTAGATGAGGCGGTAGATACTACTGCTGAATTTGCCGATTTAGACGACAACAGCAAATTACCTTTTGAGGGATAAGGAGGGAGATTTTTAACAATGTCAAGCACTATAGAAAAAGAAATTTTGTGCCCTAAGTGTGGCGACAAAGAAACACTTTCAATGCATATCGGTACAAATATTTCAGAGCTTCCTCATATTAAGACTGAAATATTAAACCAAACCATTTTTGATAAAACTTGTAAAAAATGCGGATATGAAAGACAGATTATATACCCTATGGTCTATCATGATCCAAAAAAAGCTTATATGATAGCACTGACACCAGTAGCAGGCAAGGCAAAAACTATTTCTGCGCCAAACGAACTTAAGGAAATAATTAAAAGGCGTGTTAAAAGCCTTGAAGAGCTTAAAGAAAAAATCTTTATTTTTGATGAAAAGCTAAATGATGTTGCAATTGAAATGCTTAAAAACTCAATTTGCGAAGTCATAAGCAAAAAAAATAATACAAATAAAAACAAAGCTTACTTTTGCAGAGTTTGCGATAATCAGAGCCTTGAATTTGCAATATTTCTATATGGTGAGAAAAAACCTATTTATCACACTGCAAAAATGGAAATTTACAAAAAATATGATGAAATATCACGTTCAATTTTTAATGATGACACAAATGAATTTTTAAGAGTAGGACCTACTCTTGCAAGAGTTATACTTAAAAAATATGAAAGCTTATAAACGAAAGCACAAAAAAATCAGCCTATTGGCTGATTTTTTTTACTGTATTGAACAATCAAGATAGCGCTCTAGCTCTTCTTCATCCTTTTTCTTGTCAAAATGAATTAAAACCGCTGCAAGTGTTGCCACCACTGCTACCGCTGCTAATAATATGCCGAATAATGCTATAAGTTTATGTTGTGATTTTTTCATACCTGACACCTCCGAATTAATATATTTCCTTTTTATTATCATAACCAAAAAAATATCAAAAGTCAATATTTTAATAAAATTTAACAAATAGCAAAAAGAACAGACAGCAAACACCGTCTGTTCTATATATTTGCAATTTAAAAAATTATGCGCTTGCGTTTAATCTTTTAACAAGAGCTGATTTTTTTCTTGATGCTGTGTTCTTGTGCATGATTCCTTTAGAAGCTGCTTGATCGATAGTTTTAACAGTTACACGAACAACTTCTGCTTTATCAGCTGCACTGTTTTCAATAGCTGCATTAGCTTTCTTAATTTGAGTCTTAAGATTTGTGTTTACAGCCTTATTTCTTGCAGTTCTAACTGCTGATGTTTTAACACGTTTTTTTGCAGATTTAATATTAGGCATTCTCACACCTCCTCAATAATGATATTTATAACTTGGAAAACCGCCCAAAGCCCGCTCACGATGATAACCGTAGCCTGAGCAGTTAGCTTAATCTCCATAACGCAGTAGTAATCATACCACAAACAATATAAAAAAGCAAGATATTTTTTTACAATATATATCTTTTTTTCATTTTTCTTTACTACACAAGCCCCAAAGCCCTCTTAGCAAGCTCATCTGCTTTGTCATTGTACTTATCTCCTGAATGAGCTTTTACCTTTACAAAACTTATATCTACTTCTTTAAAGCACTCTTTGCAAAAGTTTGCATAATTTTGTGTACCTTTCTTATTTGTCTTCCACTGCCCTGTAGCCCACATTGAAAGACCTTGATAATCGTGATGTATTACTAGTTTTTTAATTTTAAATTTAAGTGCGTATTTCATTGCAATTACAGCACCCATAATTTCACCCGCAACATTTCGCATTTCTGCCATTTCGGCATCTTCGAATTTTTGGCTAAATTCAAGCTCTTCTCCTTTATAAATTATAAACACTCCGCTTGAATATCTGCCACTTTTCACATCAAAACTTCCATCAACATAGGCGACTGCGGTGTTATCATCAATTACCATTTCTTTTTTCTCATCATTTAAAAAACTTTCTGCCAAAGATAAATCGGTAAAACTTTTGTATATTGCGCCTTTAAAACCATCAACTTGTCTTTTACATTCATCCCAAGTATTAAAAATTCCCGTTTTTTTGCCTTTTTTCACAGCATAATATTTCTTTGTCGCCATTTATTTTGCTCCTTTTACTATTGATACATTAAAATTATCATGATAAAATATATTTATTAATAAAGATTTATAACAAGGAGGTAATTATGCTACACAGTCCTTATTTTAGAGATGTAGAGGGTGCAGATACCGCATTTTTGTTCATACACGGAATTATGGGTTCACCTGCGCATTTTAATAAATTCATACCGCTACTGCCACAAGATGTCACCATTCACAATATCCTTCTTGATGGGCATGGAAAAACAATGCGTGACTTTTCACAAAGCTCAATGAGAAAATGGAGAGAGCAAGTGCGTGCTGAATTTATTAGTCTTTCAAAAAATCATAAGAAAATATTTGTAGTTGCTCATTCTATGGGCACGCTTTTCGCCTTTGAAAACAGTTTTCTTTTTAACGACAAAATATCGCACATGTTTTTACTTGCCTCACCACTTTCAACCCATGTAAAGCCGTCATATATACCTATTTATTTAAATATAGCCTTTAAACGCTATGGTAAAGAAAGTGATTTGCAAAGAGATGTTCGTATGCAGTGCAGCATAGATTTAAAGCCTTCACCATTTAATTATATACCTTGGCTTCCACGATATATAGAACTCTTTAAGAGAATTATTAAAACAAATAGACATTTAAATAAAGTGACTGTGCCCTGCACAATTTTTCAATCGGAACTTGATGAGCTAGTATCATTAAAATCTTGTAAGATATTAAATGAAAACCCAAACTTTTCAGTACACACTCTAAAAAAATCAAGTCACGCCGCTTACAGTGAGAGCGACATGACCCTCCTTCTTTCTCACTTTGTAAGATTAATAAATTAAATATCTGCCACAAAACTTGCCGCTTCTCTGGCAAGTTTTTCTATTTGTGAAAAATCGCCTTCATCAAGCAGATTTTGTGGACAAATCCATGTTCCTCCACAAGCTATAACATTGGGTAGCGCTAAATAATCTTTAACATTTTTAAGACTTACACCGCCTGTGGGCATAAATTTAACAAAACTATATGGACCATAAAGTGCTTTAAGCATATTCACTCCACCCACAACCTCAGCTGGAAATAGTTTTAAATTTTTAAGACCCATATTTATAGCGCCCTCAACTTCACTAGGTGTTGCACACCCTGGAAAAACAGGCATATCATTTTCATTACACCACTGTACAACCACAGGATTAAAACCAGGGCTTATTATAGCTTTTGCACCATTTTCTTTTGCGCTCTCTGCTTGTTCCACAGTTAAAACTGTACCAGCACACACAAATATATCAGACACATTTTCGCAAATCGCCTTAATGCTTTGTGCTGCAGCTTCACTTCTAAAAGTCACTTCAACTGCAGGCAATCCGCCATTTTTTAAAGCATTTGCAAGTGGAACAGCATCCTCAATTTTATTAATTTTTACAACAGGAATAATTTTTGTATCGCTTAACACTTTTATTACATTTTCATAGTTTTGCATCTTTATTCTTCCTCTCTTTCAAAGCTTACAGGCAAATAAATTCTGCCAACACCCGCATCTGATATAATTTCAAACGCTACTTCATCAAAATATTCTTTAAATGACTCTACATCATCTAAAATTATGCCATTTACCTCAATTTCGTAAATCCCAGCACTTTCTATCATTACTTCTTGATTTTCATTCACCCTATAAAGTGGGTTTGTTATGTCTTCTCCAAACCTTTCAAGATACTCTGATGTATAAAAAATAGTGCCTGCAAAACTTCTGGTATTTACATCTAAATTTTGAATTTTAAATGTGTAGGTAAAAAACTTTTCATCTTCAGAAATACTGCAATATGACTCTACAATTTTAAACTCTTCAGGCAAGTCCCTTTTACTTTGGTCAGAATCATAAGCAATCTCAAATGCATCTAAATTACCGCTAAGCTCTGCTGTGTCTATAGATGTACCGAAAAAAATTATGTAAACAATAAATCCTGCAAAGCAAATCATTGCCGCACCAAACAAAAAGCCTAAACCTATTAGCGCTTTAAATAAAATTGATTTCATCTTACTTTTCGTCATTGCATATATCCACCTTCCATAGGCGATTTTGCAAGTTTTGTATAAAGACTTAAGGCTCCTCTTTCGTATTTTGATTTTGGTTTTACCCAGCTTTTTGCTCTTTCATTTAAAACATCTTCAATTTCTTTTTCTGTCTTGTACTCGCCATCAATTCCGACAATTTCAAGTTTTCTGTTTGCGACATCAATTTTAATTAAATCATTTTCCAAAATTAACGCTATAGGCCCACCGTTTGCCGCCTCAGGTGATATATGCCCTATTGCAGGACCTTTACTTGCGCCTGAAAATCTGCCATCGGTAAGAAGTGCTATAGTTTTTGATAATTCTGGGTCTGAGGATATTGCTTCTGTTGTATAAAACATTTCAGGCATACCGCTTCCCATGGGGCCTTCGTACCTTATAATTACTGCATCTCCTGGCACAATTTTCTTGCTAAGTATCGCCGAAATTGCCTCTTCTTCACTGTCAAAAGGCCTTGCCTTAAGTACCGCATCATGCATCTCTTTTGGCGCAGCGCTATGTTTAATCACACTGCCAAAAGGTGCTAAATTGCCTTTTAATATAGCAATAGTCCCGTCTTTTCCTATAGGATTTTCAATGCTTCTAATTATATCTGTGCTTTTAAGACCTGTTTTCTTTAAAAGTCTATCACAGTTTTCATAATAATCACTGTTTCTTAAATCTTCTAAATTTTCACCCAAAGTCTTGCCTGTAACTGTCATAACATCAAGGTGAAGCTTGTCCTTAATTTGCTCCATAACCATAGGCACGCCACCTGCATAATAAAAATACTCTGCTGGCCACTTGCCACTTGGTCTTATGTCAAGTAGATAGCTGGCACCTCTGTGCATTTCATCAAAAAGCTGGGCATCTAAATCAATTCCAAACTCTCTTGCTATTGCTGGTATATGTAAAAGAGTATTTGTAGAGCCTGAAATTGCAGCGTGAACCATAATCGCATTTTCAAAAGATTTCATAGTGACTATATCAGATGCCTTTAGCCCAATTTTCGAAAGCTTTGCCACTTGCTTACCAGCATTGTATGCGGCAGTTTTCAAATCTTCACAAGTTGATGGCATAAGCGCTGTACCTGGTAGCATAAGACCCAAAGCTTCTGCCATTATTTGCATTGTAGATGCAGTTCCCATGAAAGAACATGCTCCACATGATGGACAAGCATTGTGCTTATAATAATTAAATTTATCTAAATCTATTTCGCCTCGTTGATACATTGCACTGTATTTTCCAATTTGTTCTAGGGTTAAAAGATCAGGTCCTGCCTCCATTACACCGCCAGTTACAACAATTGACGGAATATTAACACGACCTATAGCCATGAGCTGTGCTGGAACTGATTTATCACAACTTGAAATAAACACACCACCATCAAAACTTGTGGCATTTACATGTATCTCAATCAAATTTGCTATGGTATCACGTGATACCATAGAGTAATTTATTCCGTCATGCCCCTGTGCCATACCATCGCAAATATCAGTTGCAAAATAAAGTGCAGGCTTTGCATTTTCTTTTATAATTGCAGCTTCTGCCTCTTTTGCAAGCTCTAAAAGGTGTGCACTGCCTGGATGACTTTGACCATATGTGCTCTCAATAATAATTTGTGGTTTTTCAAGGTCTTCTACCGTCCAACCCATGCCCATTCTTAAAGGATCCATTTCAGGTGCAATTTTTCTAACTTCTTGACTTTTCAAAATTTTTATCCCCCTTTTGTTTTGACTTTTTTATGGTTTCGCATTATACTAGTTTAAACACCGCTTCGCAGTGACCCACCACTGTACCATTATCATTTCTAAGTTCGCCGCTGTGAAGTTTTGTAAGCCTATTTATTGTATCTTCATTTTTATATCCAATTTGATTAAATATCTCTTTTAAAATTATTGGCCACATAGCTTCTGAACCGTCATTTATTTTAAATGATATTCCAATACCTTCTTTTTTAAGTGCAAGGCCGTATACTCCGTTTGCGCCACCTTTTGCAACTATATTATCATCATAATTTATTACAGAGCACATATAATCTGTGCCACGCATCATTAAAGGATATTTATTAATTCTTGGAACGTATTTAATGCAGGCATCTCTTAATGCTTCATCCCTTAAATTTTCAGGACAGGCAAGATTTTTATAGGCTACTGCAATGTGTTTCATATCAACTGCAAAAACTGGCACTCCACAGCCGTCAAGCGCAATTTTAATATCCTCCATAGGGAATTCTGACATAATGGAAAGTGTTCTTAAAATTTCTTGTTGGCAAGGGCTTTCAATTTTTCCATAATTTTCCACACTTCCAGTAAGCTCTTTTTGTAACATCATTAATGCTGAGTGTTTTCCACTGCAGTTGTGATATATCTTTTTAGGCTCTGTGCCCTCTTTTATTCTAATCTCATTTGCATAAACGGCACCGGGCACTGTGGGCTTCATTGTTAAATCTTCAGGATTAATACTGGTCTTTTTAAATATTGAATTTAAAGCATCAACGTGAAACGGTTCTGCTAAATGAGAACCTGAAAATATTGTGGTTTCTTCCTGTGTTAGTCCATATTTTTCATCAAGCCCTCTGGCAATTACCGGTAAAGCCTGTAAAGGTTTTGATGATGACCTGAAAAACATAGGCACAAACGGGTCACCGACACTTGCTATTAAATTTGAATTTCTGTCTACAACGCAGATGTATCCATGATGGATAAGGTCTAGTGTATCGCCTCGATACTCGTGGGTTAAAGGTTTAAAATTATGCATGCTATTTTATAACTCCATTTCAATTGTATGCTGCACGCTAAATTTTGTCGTGCACATTATATTATAACATTATTATTAAAAAAGGAAATACTTTTTATGAATAAAAAAATAAAATATGAAGTTTGTTGTGGTAGCGCTGACGATGCTTATAATGCATATCTTGGCGGTGCCGATAGAATTGAGCTAAATTCATCGCTCTTTTTAGGCGGACTTACACCAAGTTTCGGTATGCTTAAAGCAATACGAGAAAAAATTCCAACTAAGATAATTAGTATGATTAGACCTAGAGAAGGTGGTTTTTGCTATACTGATTTAGAATATGAAACCATGAAACAAGACGCAGTGCACATGCTAAACTGCGGTGCAGACGGACTTGCTTTTGGTTTTCTAAGTGAAGATGGCAGTATAAATGAATTTAGAACACAGGAATTTGTTGAAATTTGCAAAGGAAAAGAGGCAGTTTTTCACAGAGCTTTAGATGTTACGCCTGATATTTATAAAGCTGTAGACACTCTTTATCATTTGGGAATTACACGAGTACTTACAAGCGGTGGAGAACCCACAGCAGTTTTGGGCAGTAAGACTATTAAATCTTTAATTTCACAGTTTAATAATAAAATAGAAATTTTACCAGGCGGCGGACTGAATTCTTCTAATATTTTAGAATTTATAAAAGAAACAAACGCCATGCAAATTCATTCCTCTGCTAGAAAAGAGCATATAGACAAAAGTGTTTTGCAGAATGAAAAAATTTTCTTTGGTGGAAATATTGATGGAAGGCATTTGCCTGAGCATATATATAAAATTACAGATAAAGACATGGTTTTAAACATGGTTAACACACTTAAAAAAGTAGGTGAAATTTATGAATAATGATATAAGCAATATACTTGACTCGCTTTTTGGCTCATCCCAAAACACAGAAGGACAAAGCAAAATGGCACGTGAAGCGCAAGCTTTTTTAGACTCTTTAGAAGAAAGCAAAAATAGAAAACCAGATTCCTCTCAAACACTTTTAGAGCAGGCACAAAAAATGGAGGAGCTTAATAATTCTGCCAAAAAAGACCTTGATGAAATTTCTAAGAGGCTTGAAATTGACGGATTTGATAATGACTTTGAAAAAAAAGAGTTAAATAAAGAAAAAATTGATACTAACTCTATATTTAAAGCAGTATCAAAATCGGTAAATGAGGAAATTATTGGCCAAGAGGAGTTTGTTGCTGCACTTTTAAAAGCTTTCAAACGACCCATTATCATGGGAAAAAGCAAAGATTTACCCATGGGAAACATCATTATAAATGGAAAAAACGGAACAGGCAGACATTGTGCATTAAACTGCATAGTAAAAGCTCTGCATAAAGAAAAAGTTTTAACTTCACCAGAAATTTTCACAATAGACTTAGCACTCTACCAAAGCTCAGAGCAAAGCAAAGTATTCACACAAGATTTGTTTTCTGCATTTTTCAGCACAAGTGCCGTAATAGTTTTTGAAAATTACGACAAGTGCCATAAATCACTTTTAACAAACTTATCAGAGCTTGTAAAGTCTGGTCAACTGCTACTTAACTCACGTTATACCATGCAAAAAGGCATGCTAATTGATGTTAACACAGCACTGGTTCCAAATGTAATAAGCAAAATAAACTGCAAAGCTCAGTACCTGATATTTTTAAGCCATGATAGCAGTACAAAAATTGCTGATACTATGGGGGCTGGATTTATAGATAATATAGATGATATATGCACCACACAAAATTTCAGCGGTGACGCTCTTAATGAAATTGCAAAAATTAATTTTAAAAAATTCACAACCAAATGCAAAAATCTTTTAAACTTTACCATTGAGTGTAATGGTGATACACCTGAAATTTTCACAAGAGCTTTTAGCCTTACTAAGGGAGTCAACACTATAGTAGAGTTTTGCGATAAATGCTTTGACGCCTTGAGCAATTTAAAACTAAATAGTGATTTAGAAGAAGCAAACTTAAACTGCATTCAAGCAGAAAATGAAATCATTTTCACATGTGGTAATGAAAAAATTTCAGTATCACTTGAAGAAAGTAGCGTAAACTTAGATGCCTTGGAAGAAATTAAAAGTTCACTAAATGAACTTGTAGGACTCTCAAACGTTAAAGAATATGTTTACTCTTTAGAAGAAAACTACAAGATACAACAGCTTAGAAAAGAACAGGGGCTTAAGTCAAGTGGCACATCTATGCACATGATTTTTACCGGAAATCCAGGCACTGGAAAAACCACCATTGCAAGGCTAGTATCGAGATACCTTAAAAACATAGGTGTTTTAACAGGCGGCCAACTAATAGAAGTCACAAGAGCCGATTTAGTAGGGCGATATGTTGGACATACTGCCCCTCTTACAAACCAAGTAATAAACTCAGCAATAGGTGGTGTTTTGTTCATAGACGAGGCATATGCACTTTGTAGAGGTGAAAGTGACAGCTTTGGCCTTGAGGCGGTCGATACACTGGTAAAAGGTATGGAGGATAACAGAGATAATTTAATTGTAATTTTGGCAGGTTATACAAATGAGATGAATGAGTTTTTAAAATCAAACTCTGGTCTTGTTTCAAGATTTCCAAATATTATAGAGTTTCCTGATTACACAGTTGAAGAGCTTTATAAAATTACTGAAATAATTGTAAAAAGCAAAGGCTATGTACTTTCTGATGATTGCAAAGAAAAGCTTGTGTCTAAATATATTGAAATGAAAATTTCACCTGCAAGTGGAAACGGAAGACTTGTAAGAAACCTTGTAGAAAGTGCAGTTTTAAATCAGTCTAAGCGACTAATTAAAGAAAAAAGTGATAAGTACGAAGTGCTTGTTGCAAGTGATTTTGATTAAAATAAACAGTCTGTACCAAATGACTTTCACCATTTGGTACAGACTGTTTTTATTTATTATATTTCATCATCTTAATCGAATAATACGCTATACTTACCATCATTATACCAATGTATGAGAAAGTCACAGCTACCGGCATTACTGTGCTAAACGCCGTAAGTATTGCAATTGTACTAAAAAATACTACTAACAAAAACTTTAGATGTACCATCATATTTACTGTTATAGCTGCTACCATTGGGTTTTGATAGTCGGTTTTTACAAAAACACTTCTCTTCTTCCACATTTTCGGCTTTCTTTCTATAAACGATGTAAGAGCAAAGAGTACTAGAGCTATTAGGGGTAACATTATTATAGTCCATTTGTCACCATAACTTGTGACTTCGCCCTGAAAATTTGTCTGCATTGGTATTTTTTCGGGTATATCGTTCCAGCGAACAAGAATTATAATCCACGTGGCAAGCATGGCCACAATCGCCAAAATATTCTTAATAAGTCTTAACATAATCTCATCTCCCAATAAACTTTACTATGTCGTCTATTACATCAGAGCTTACCTCACCTTTGACTTCGTACTCACTTAAATCTTTCTTTCCGTTTGACTGCATCATTAGATGATTAAGTCCTTCATATAATTTCAATGTGACGTTGTCCCTGTCTTTTAAAGTTTCTTCCCATAACTTATAGTCGATATCGGCAAAAATTTGAAAGTCATCTTCTCCTTGAAGTACAAGTATTGGCAAACTTATTTCATTTATATAATTTTCGCCTGCATACTGTTTTGCGGATTTTTGATACCCAGCAGGTAATGCTAAAAGAGTGATGTCATCTGCCACCTCTGTCATATCGCCACGCAAAATTTCTATATCTATTTCTACCTGTTCTAGTTCTTCCTCTATGATAGCCTCTATCTCTTCAGTATAAAGTCCTGTTCCAAAATCGTCTTTTATCGCCATATTTTGGCTGTACTGCACTTCATATAAAGGTCTTAACGTTCCTGCCATTGATATTATTCCTGCAAGGTAATCGTTTTCATACGCTATGTATGGCGTAAGCATTCCACCCAAGGAATGGCCTAAGACATATATATTTTCATGGTCTACCCTAGCATCATTTTTAAGCAGGTCAAGCGCAAACTGAACATCCTCCAAAACTTCTTCATAAAAACCTACATTTTCTCCAAAGTCTGCTCCATTATGCGCAAAAAACCTCTTGTCATATCTAAGGCTTGCTATCCCGTTTTCTGCTAAACCATGCGCAATATCTTTAAACGGTGTATTTTGATAAATTGTTTCATTTTTATCGCTTTGACCAGAGCCATGTACAAGAAGCACCACAGGTGGATTTTCCACATCTTTAGGAAGAGTTAGAAGTCCGTCTAAAGGATACTCCTCACCAACTGTCACACTCACTTCTTTTAAAACATCATTTTCCACTGCTTCATCTAAATTTTCATATGCAAAAAATATTCCTGCAATTTCACTATCTATATTATAGGTCAAAGTAATTTTCAGTCCGCCATTTTCAAATTTTTCCACCACGGAGCAAGTGTAAAATTCTTCACTTACTCCGCCTGCAACATTTACATGCTCTACATAATTCCCAAGAGATGCCACGGTGTCTTCCCACACGGTTTTAAGTGCTGTTTCATCAAGTGATGCCGCCACTTCATCACTAAAATCCTTTGCGACATCGGCATACTCTTTGTTAATTAGATTTTGACTATGCTGTTTTGCAAGTTCAAAAGTTTCATTTTGGTCATATACTACCTCCACACTTGATGTTGTAGCACAGGAAATAAAGGTAAAAATGGTCGCAAGTATAACGCCAAAAAATAATATTCTTTTCATTTTATTCCCCTAAATTCTCGTTATCCTTTTTACTGCCTTTTTTTCGCTTTTTCACACATTCGGTGAGCAGATACTCTATCTGACCATTTACAGAGCGAAAATCATCTTCTGCCCAAGCCATAATCTCGTCATAAAGCTTTTTTGAAAGGCGTAAAGGAATTTGTTTTTTTTGATTATCTGCCATAATAATTAATAAAGACTTCCCGAATTTACTATGGGTTGAGTGTCTTTATTTGCGCATAAAACCACAAGTAAATTAGATACCATTGCCGCTTTTCTCTCTTCGTCAAGGTTTATGCTGTCGTTTTCTTCAATTTTTTCTAGTGCCATTTCAACCATGCCAACAGCGCCGTCTACTATGAGTTTTTTTGCATCAATCAAAGCTGCCGCCTGTTGTCTTTGAAGCATAGCAGCCGCAATTTCAGGTGCATATGCAAGGTAAGTAATCTTTGTTTCCAAAATTTCAAGGCCTGCACCCTGCACTTTTTGGCCTATTTCTTCTTTGATCTTCTCCGCAACTATTTCACTAGAACCCCTTAGCGAACCTTCATCTGGTGAGCCATCTCCAGTTGTGTCAACATTTTGTGCCACATCATAAGGATATACCCTTACTATGTTTCTAAGAGATGCATCACATTGAAGTGATAAAAATTCTTTGTAGTTATCTACTGTAAACACAGCTTTTGCAGTGTCCACTACTCTCCAAATGACGGCTATGCTAATCTCTATTGGATTTCCAAGGCAGTCATTTATTTTTTGCTTGTTGTTGTTTAAGGTCATAGATTTTAAAGAAATTTTCTTGCTTACTAATTCAAAATTTACATTAACATCGCTACCTACTGAAAGTTTTGATGTTTTTTGCGTAACATCTCCGCTTTGACGAAGTTTAGTTTGCGCCGCTGGGTTTACACCCTCTACAAAAGGATTTACAAAGTATATCCCCTCACCCTTAAGTGTACCTATGTATTTACCAAAAAGTGTAAGTACCAAAGCTTCTTGTGGTTGAAGCAATTTTATTCCCATAAAAAATATCCAGCCAAAAAGAATGTAAAGTCCAACTAGTACTATACATGCGACGCCTAAACCTACAGAAAGTATTCCACTTTCAAGTCCTATGATGCTTAGCACCAATCCCGCTATAGCGACAAAGTACCCTAAAATTGTTAATATAAGTACTGGTAAACCGCTTTTTGCTTTTAAAATTTTTTCGCTGACTGTGTTATTCATAACCTAGCCTCCATTCATATTATTGTGATATCATTATAATATCATTTTGTATGTTTGTCAAGAGGAGCTACACAACAATTATTAATTATTTAACCATCACCATATTTCCCTTTCAAAAACTCCACATAAATCTTAAGGTCTTCCCATGCCTTTTCTTTAATATTTTCGCCAAGCAACGCTTTTTTTATCATATCTTCATCAATTACACTATCTGTGTTTCTATTTAATATATAGTCTATACTTACATTAAAGTACTCTGATATTGTTTTTAATTTATCGTTGTCTATATCTCTTTTCCCATTTTCCCAGTTAGACACAGTATTTTGCGCCACTCCAAAAATTTTTGCAAAATCCTTTTGACTTAAGTTATTTTTCTTTCTTAAATTAATTATATTATTCATAAATCCACCACCTTATTTAAATCTTATCACATTTTGCGATAAAAGTAAATAAATAAAATCCCATTTAGAGATTGACTTTTTATTTTTTGCATGTTATTATCACAATATGAGATATTCTCATTCCCTCACTAAGTTGCACTTTCTTTGATTAAGTGTGAATAATAAGTAATTAAAAACATATTTGAATAATATATTTACTTATCACGTCTTAATTCATTTAAGAAAGGAGAAAACTATGAAAACTTGGTTTTTAGCCGCAGGAATGCGTGCACTTAAAACATTTGCCCAAACAGCCGTTGCTGTTATAGGTACCACAGCAGTTATAAGCGAGGTCAACTGGATTGCCGTTGCCTCAGCTTCAGCACTTGCCGCAATTTTATCACTACTTACCTCCGTAGCTGGACTGCCAGAGCTTAAGGAGGATAACAGTGGTACCAATTAAAGAACTCTTGTGCCCTCAAAGCGCCTACAATTTAAAATCGCCATGTGAAATGCAAGCGTCCTATATCATAATACATAACACAGCAAACAATGCTTGTGCAGTGAATGAAGCTTGCAATATGCTAAAAAACAGCCGAAAATACTCTTTTCATTATGTAGTAGATGATAAAGAGATAATAAAATGTCTGCCAGAAAACAGATGCTCATTAAGCGTTAATAATGACACTGCAAACAAATGTGGCATCAGTATAGAAATTTGCTACTCTTTAAGCGGTGGCCAAAGATTTGACCTTGCACAAAAGAACGCCGCAAAACTTACTGCAGAGATCTTGGCACGTTATTCTTGGGGTATAGAAAAAATAAAAAAACACCAAGATTTTGACAGAAGCTACTGCCCTCACAGAACTTTAGACATTGGTTGGGACATATTTGTTAATCTTGTAAATTCATTCATCTTAGAAAATGAAAAAACACAGAATTTACCACTTCAACAAAAGTGTATATATTCAGGCGATTTAGTATCAATACTCCCAAATGCACATTATTACAAAAGTAGTAAACCTTTACAAAACTTTATAAAAAACGATAAATGGTACGTGGAGTGTGTCGATGGAGATTGTGCAACAATAAACAAAAATATTTTAGGAACACAGTCTATAGATACAAAGCTTCATATAAAATACTTAACTGTAATAAAAGCTGCAAACACATACAAAGTTTTTGTAACTACTAACAAGGGTTTAAACTGCAGAACGGGTCCTGGCATAAACTATAATAGCGTAATAAGTTTTTCAAAAGACACCATACTAACAATAACAACCACTGAAGGACCTTGGGGCAAAACCGCTATGGGTTGGGTTTATTTACCTTATACAAGGCGAATATAACAGCATTTTACACATATTTTAATTTATTTTAGTACAAGAGTTTAACAGTTATAAGAAAAATGCAAGATTTTAATTAATGACTTGCATTTTTCTGCGTATTATGATAAAATATCGGCATAGAATAAAACAAATATGCAGTTATTATGTTTGCATAATTCAAATTTAGGAGAATTTAATATGACATTAAAAGAAATGCCAACCCAAGAACTTAAAAATTTTTACGATAAAACAAAAAGTGAATATGATAATTTTGTTTCACAGTCACTTAAACTTGATATGTCAAGAGGAAAGCCCGGAGCCGACCAACTTGACCTTGTAAATGATTTATTAAGTGCAATTGATAAAAATTCTAATACAACCGGCATAAATGGTGACGATTACAGAAACTACGGAATTTTAGATGGTATACCAGAGATTAAAAATTTATTTGCACAAATTTTTGATGTAGATGTAAAAAACATCATCTCTGGCAACAATTCAAGCCTTACATTAATGTTTGAAATTATAAACAGAGGCTTCACACACGGCTTTAATGGCTGTGCGCCTTGGCACACTGTATCTGACAGAAAATTCTTATGCATAGTCCCAGGTTATGACAGACATTTTGCCATTACTGAATATTTTGGTTTTGACATGATAAATATTCCAATGGTAAATGGCAACCCAGATATGGATAAAATTGAAGAGCTTGTACAAAGTGACTCTTCTATTAAAGGCATTTGGTGTGTACCAAAATACTCAAACCCCACAGGTATCACTTATAGTGATGACACTGTAAAAAGATTTGCAAGCCTTAAGCCGTTAGCAAAAGATTTTAAAATCATGTGGGATAACGCTTACTGCGTACACGATTTAGAAGATAAAACAGATGAACTGTTAAATCTTTATAATCTAGCAGAAGAAAACGGCAACGAAGACACCGTTTTCATGTTTACATCAACATCAAAAATCACTTTCCCAGGCTCAGGCGTTTGCGCCATGGTATCTAGTGAAAATAATGCAAAAGATTTGAAATCACAATTTTTTGTACAAACCATAGGTCCTGATAAATTAAATCAACTAAAACATGCTAATTTCTTAAAAGATTTAGACGGTGTAAAAAATGTTATGAACTTGCACAAAACCATATTAAAACCAAAATTTGATATGGTGTGTAATACTCTAAAAAATCAGCTTAAAGACTTAGACCTTGCAAGATGGAACACACCACGAGGCGGATATTTTGTAAGCGTTGACGTAATGGACGGCTGTGCAAAACGTATAGTTGAGCTATGTAAAAACGCAGGAGTTGTGCTAACAGGTGCAGGAGCTACCTTCCCATATTCTAAAGACCCAACAGACAGCAACATAAGAATTGCTCCAACATACCCACCACTTGAAGAGCTTGACACAGCAATGAAACTTTTCTGTGTATGTGTAAAACTTGCCGCTTGTGAGAAATTGATTAAATAATTAAACCTGTGGCAGACATTTTGTTCGCCACAGGTTTTTATTATATACCCTCATCGCAAATTCGCTCTAGCGCCCAGCTTTGATGGTGTAGTATTAAATTAAGCTCTTTAGGAGGTATCCACATTAACTTGTGGTCAAGTTCTACGGGCTTTGATACTAGTTCATTCATTTCCATTGTGTAAAAATATCCTATAAAATGAAAGTAATCTCCTTTTTCTATATTAAAAAAATAGTAATCCGCTTTACATACACATTTTTTAGGTGTAACATCAAAACCTATCTCTTCCAAGCACTCACGTTTTAGGCACTGTTCCCTAGTTTCGCCCTCTTCAATTCCTCCACCTATCATAAAAAATTCTTCTTCCCCGCCAAAGAATGGTGCTTTTACTACACAGACTTCGCCTTTATCGTTAAAATCTATCCCATACACGCCAATGCGCTCATGATAATGCACCCCATCTTTTTTAACTCCAAAACTTTTCTCAAGCATATCTTTCCCTCCACTTTTTTAATAAAAAATCCACCCGCTAATTTTTCGGGTGGACTTTCATTTTTCTTACTTGTTTTTTCCGGTCAATAACCACATAACTGAAACATTTAGTATGTCTGCCAGAGCCAAGAGCTCAAAATCAGAAACAAATCTTATTTGTCCCTCCAATTTTGAAAGACCCGAAGAGTTCAAATCCACTCCTCTAACTTGCAACTGGGCAAGCAATTCTTTTTGTTTCATTCCTTGATTTTTACGTGCTGATTCGACCCTTGCTCCTATCAAGTTTTTATCGCCAAGAGGCTGTTTTCTTAAACGCATACGGAGCTCCTTTCATAATGAAACATGATTTATTTGTCTATATTATAATATTTATTTAGCTTTAATTTATGAACATTTTGTTAATTATTTCGCTTTTCGAAGCAAAAGTTATTGATAATAAATAATTTTAGTGAATATGTTTAAAAATATATAAGTTAAATAACGAAAAAATATTAATTAAATTGTTGAAAATCGCATTATATTATGTTAAAATTCAGTTAATTTTTGATTATGAAAGGAAGTGCAGTGCGTGAACAAACTTTCTCACAAATTAAACCTTACCATGCTTGTTGATTTTTATGAACTGACAATGGCAAACGGTTATTTTTCAAAAGGTATAGAAAATAAAATTTGCTATTTTGATATGTTTTTCAGGCGAGTACCTGACAAGGGCGGCTTTGCCATAATGGCAGGAGTTGAACAGCTTGTTGAATATCTTGAAAATTTAAATTTCACTGATGATGATATAGAGTATCTTCGTTCCAAAAATATATTTAGAGAAGAATTTTTAGATTATCTTAAAAATTTCACCTTTGCCTGTGACGTATGGGTAGTGCCAGAAGGTACACCTATTTTCCCAGGAGAACCAATTGTAACGGTAAAAGGACCTGTAATTCAGGCTCAGTTTATAGAAACTATGATTTTACTTTCTATAAATCACCAAAGCCTCATTGCCACAAAGGCAAGTAGGATTGTGCGTGCCGCTGACGGACGTGCAGTGCTTGAATTTGGCTCAAGGCGTGCACAAGGTTTTGACGGTGCTATTTACGGTGCAAGAGCTTCATATATTGGAGGCTGTGCAGGCAGTGCATGTACTATAAGCGAAATTGATTTTAACGTGCCAGCACTTGGAACTATGGCGCACAGCTGGGTGCAACTTTTTGACAGTGAATACGAGGCATTTAAAACTTATGCCGAGGAGTATCCTCAAAACTGCACCTTACTGGTTGATACTTACAGCGTAATGAAGTCTGGTGTACCAAATGCAATTAAGGTGTTTAACGAAGTCATAGTACCTAAAGGATTTAGACCAAAGGCAATTAGAATAGACAGCGGTGACATTACTTATCTATCAAAAAAAGCTAGAAAAATGCTTGATGAAGCAGGTTTTCACGACTGCCAAATTTGTGCTTCAAATTCACTTGATGAGTACATCATAAGAGACATGCTAATTCAAGGTGCAAAAGTTGACACTTTTGGTGTGGGCGAAAGACTTATCACCTCGTCATCAGAACCGGTATTTGGCGGAGTTTATAAACTTGTGGCTACAGAAAGTGACAGCGGTGAGCTTATTCCAAAAATTAAGATAAGTGAAAATGTTTCAAAAATAACAACACCTTGTTTTAAAGAGATTTGGCGACTTATTGATAACGAAACAAATAAAGCAATTGCAGACGTTATAACGCTTCACGGTGAAATTATAGACGACCAAGAACCGTATACTTTATTTGACCCAGAGCACACATGGAAAAAGAAAAGGGTTGAAAACTTTACAGCCGTACCGCTTAGAAACAAAATTTACGAAAACGGCCAATGCCTTTACAACAAAAAAACATTAGAAGAAATAAGAAATTACTGCAAACAACAGCTTGACACACTTTGGGACGAAGTTAAAAGATTTGAAAATCCTCATACTTATTATGTAGACTTTTCAAAAAAACTTTGGGACGAAAGAGAAAAACTTTTGTCAAAACCACTTTATTAGTGTATAATGTAATTAGCGAGTGAACTGAACAGTTGCGGGTATTACCCCAAAGGGTTTTACCTGAGGA
>CAYJJB010000033.1:0-21603 GCA_964370405.1 uncultured Eubacteriales bacterium
GAATGATATTCCAGAATAAGCTTAAAGATTTATTATAACATAAAAAACTCAGCCATTGGCTGAGTTTTTTTATGTTTTATATTTTGTATTAAGTCCTAAACTGGGCTAAAAGGTCTTTTAGGCGCTCTGCTTGTGAGTATAACTCTTCACTAGACTTAGAGCTCTCCTCAGCTGTGCTAGCGTTGCTCCTAATTGCATTTGACAGCTCAGACACAATGTCGTTTGTCTGCATAATTTGATTGAATTGATCTTCTGAATCTGATGATACTAAAACAACTTTTTCACCAAGTGCTGTAGCACTTGAACGCAGTGTTGACATTGATTTTTCAGATTCCTTCATTTTATCTGCAACAATTTGAACAGTTTGAGTTGTTTCGGCAATAAGATTTGCAGTAGTTTTTGCAGCTTGTGCAGACTTTGCAGCCAAATTACGAACTTCATCGGCAACCACGGCAAAACCTTTTCCAGCCTCTCCAGCACGTGCAGCTTCAACTGCGGCATTAAGTGCCAAAATATTTGTTTGGAAAGCTATATCATCTATAGTAGTAATAATTTTTTCAGTTTGTAGTGCGTTATTAATAAGTGCATCCATAAAGCTCATCATTTCTCGAATACTCTTGTTGCTATTGTCAAGTTCAAGCTTTGTTCTGTCATTAACAATAGTGGCTTCTCTGGTGTTTTCAGCCGTACGCTTAGCTTTGTCAGAAATAATATCAATAATTGTAACCAACTGTTCAACAGATTCCGACTGCTCAAAAGTTTTACTTGCAATATCTTGTGCTGAGGTATTTACCTTTCTGCTTTGATCATTAAGACTTGAGAGCACACCCGCAATTGCAGTGATAGCACCGGATAATTTATTTTGAATATTATCCATACTAATATAAAATTGCTCAAATTCTCCGACATAAAACTCTTCGGCATGGCTATCAGCTCTTAAGTTTCCTTCGCTCATTTGCTCAAGGGCTTGTCCAATGTCAGTAATTATTGCAGAAAAAGAAGTTGCAAGTGCCTTTGTTGCATCATATAGCTCTTTTGTTTCCAAGTTATTTGCAATATCAGGTATATCAGAACTTAAATCACCTGCAGTGATTTGTGTTAATCTACTAGAATAAATTGAAATTGGTTTAGATATTTTTTTACTTAGTATTAATACTGAAACAACAATTATAGCTGTGAGAATGAAACCTAAAGTGGCATTAACTAAAATAACAAAGACCAACTCGTATAAAAACGTGTCTTTACATGTACTGACAATTATACCCCAGTTTTCGTCATTACCAATGGGGGAGTAGCTTGCATAATAATTACTTCCTTCAAAAGTGTAGTCGGTAAAACCACTATTGCCTGAAATTAAATCAGTTACAAGTGAAGAGAGGTTTGAAAGACTTAAATCAGATTCTGCTTCTATAATTGGATTAAATTTATTTGCAATAATTTCCTGAGTTTCATGTAAAATAATTTGACCTTCATTATTTACTATAAATGCATTTCCATCTGTTCCTATAGACATTTGAGAAATAAGTGATGAAAAAACATTAGGTTCAATTGCGTATACAAGGCAACCGATAAATTCACCATCATTTATAATAGGAGCAGCAATCATAATAAGGAGTTTGCCTGAAAGTTCACTTACGATGGGGTCTGTAATGAAAACAGAGCCGTCATCACGAGTGTGCTGGAAATACTCTTCATAAGAAAAATCATAACCAGAATAAAGCTCTGTACCATCAGCATCAAGTATTTCTAAAAAAGCGAAACTGTGAAGATTAACTAAATCATTTGCCTTGTCTAAAATATCATTTTTAACGCTATCATAGTCAGCGCTAGTTTTGCTAGGAATTTTTTGAGATAACACGGGGTCTGTACTAAGCTGTATAGCCATTTTTTTGTAATGTGTAAGCTCACTGTTAATTGAAGTGACACTGTACTGAGCACTGTCTGACATAAAAGAATTTAACGAATTAAGCGAATCTGAATACAAACTAATAGAAAATGAAAATATGAGTAAAGTTATACTGATTATTGCAAGTGGAACTATGGAAATTAAAATTTTATATTTAATACTTTTCATAAAAGCCTCTCAATTCATAAAATAAGTTATATATTCACAGTCTACATTCATACAGAAGAAAAGTCAAGCATTATGAGTTAAAATAATTATTATTTAAAAATAATCTCATAGCATTTTTGTAAAAAATTAGCTCTTTTTCATTTTCGGTTAAATCTAATGAGTTTATAAAGTTTCTTTGCAAATCAACAGTACTCCACGGCAAATCGCTACCAAATAATATTTTATCTACACCGTGAGACTTAATTATTCGCAGCGCAGTATCAGTACTTAAAAATTCACAACACATGGCAGTGTCAAAATATACATTAGGAGTCCCAACAAGATAGGTTTCCACTTCATCACTCATATCCATGCCACCCATATGAGCGGCAATAAAAGTATTGTCTTTAAACATCTTTGCTATTTTTGCAATTGATTTAGGAGGAGCATGAACAACTTCTTTTGAATAAGGGTCAAGACCTGCATGGAAAGTTATAATTAAAGAAAGCTCTCCACATTTTTTATAGATAGGGAATAGCCGTTCATCATCAACAAAAAAATCCTGATAGTCAGGGTGGAGCTTTATTCCTTTAATATTCGCAGCTTTTAAGCGTTCAAGTTCACTTAAAGCATTGTCCGATAGTGGATTTACAGAGCCAAAACAAAGTATTGAGTCGCTTTGGGACGCTATTGCAAAATCATTTACCGCAGTTTCTTGATTTGGGTTTGTGGCAATATGCAAAGCCAACATTTTTTCACAACCTGCTTTTTTTTGTACTTCTAAAGTACCATTTAATGTGCCATCTGTAAAATATTCATGCCCTGAGATTTCGGAAAGTTTTGGCAAAACTTTTCCTTTTAGTTTGTCAGGAAAAAAATGTGTATGTACATCAAAAATCATAAGTACCTTCCTTTCATGTATAAAAAAATGAGCTGAACCAAAATGGTGCAGCTCATAAGTTTTTAATTAGTCGCTAGAAAATGGTAGCAACGCTAGGTGACGTGCACGTTTAATTGCAATTGTCAAGCCACGTTGGTGATGTGCGCAAGTGCCTGTTACTCTTCTTGGAAGAATTTTTCCTCTTTCAGAAATAAAACGGCGAAGTTTTGCAACATCTTTGTAATCTATATAATCTGCTTTATCAACACAAAAATTACAAACTTTTCTGCGACCTTTACGACCGCCCATAGGTCTGCGGTTATCTCTTTCCTGTCTGTCAGCCATTGTAAAAGCCTCCTATCTGTAAATAATTTTATCGTTAGAACGGTAAATCGTCGTCCCCGATAAGTTCTTCAAAATCTCCACTGCTACCGTTTGAGAAGGCAGGGGAGGGTTCGTTAATTTGTGGGGCGCTATAGCCACCACCTTGACCCATTGATTGAGTGCCACCACTTTCAGCTTTTGAGCCTGTGAAGTTTACATTATCTGCAACAATTTCAAAAGCATAACGGTTGTTTCCGTTATTATCAGTATAAGTACGGGTTTGAATTGAACCGTTAAGGGCAATCATTTGACCTTTTTTAAAATACCTACAAACAAATTCAGCAGTATTTCTCCAAGCAACAACATTAATAAAGTCGGCTTGTCTTTCACTTGAATCTTTTGATTGATAAGCACGGTTAACAGCTACTGTAAAACTTGTTACAGCTATATTGCTTGACGTATGTCTAAGCTCAGGGTCAGCCGTCAAACGTCCCATAATAACAGCAACGTTCATAATAACACTCTCTTTCCTTTAAAGTTAAAGCTTAAATTATGCATTAGTATTTTCTGAAGTAATCACTGCTTGAGCGGCAATTGCATCAACGTCAACTACTTTTGCTGTTTTTTTAGCTTTTTTCTTTTCTAAAACTTTTGGATCTTTTTTAATTGTAAGAGTACGTAGAATACCATCAGTAATGTGGTAAATTCTTTCAAGCTCAGTGATGAACTCAGCTTCACTCTTAAAGTTGATTAATGTGTAAAAACCTTCAGTTTGCTTGTCTATAAGATAAGCAAGTCTTCTTTTACCCCAATCATCAACGCTTTCTACAGTACCGTTTTCGCTGATTAATTTCTTAAACTTTTCGATCATAGCAATATTGCCCTCTTCTAAAAGTTTTGTTGAAACAACGATAACAGTTTCGTATGAGTTAATAATTCCTGTCATTGTATCGCACCTCCTTCTGGTCTTTGGCCCCAAGTTTTTGGAGCAAGGATTTTATTTATTAAATTAGTGAAGATGTAAAAACATAATTTCACAAATTAACAGATTAATTTTATCATAAAAATTCAAATTGTCAAGTCATTTATAAGTTTTTAATCAAATTTTTAAGATAAACTTTGAAATCTTCTCCAATTTCTGGATGTTTAAGTGCAGTTTCAACCGACGCTTCCATAATTCCAAGCTTGTTTCCCATGTCATATCTCTTACCAATAAAATCAACTGCTATTACGCCGTCTTTTTTAGAAAGCTCTTTCATGGCATCTGTAAGTTGAATTTCGCCGCCAGCTCCTGGTTTTGTGTTTTCGAGAATGTCAAAAATTTCAGGTGGCATTACACAGCGCCCTAAAATTGAGAAATTTGAAAACTCCTGACCTTCCTTTGGTTTTTCTATCATATCAGTACACATATATTCGTTATCGCTAATATGCGATACTTTAAGAGAGCAGTATTTTTTTAACAGCTCTTTATCAACTTCTTTTACACCAACAGCACCTTTTCCACTTTTCTGGTAGGCATCAATTAGTTGTTTGCAAGTTGGATTTTCACCCAAAATTACATCATCACCATATAAAATTGCAAAAGGTTCGTCACCAACAAAGTTTTTTGCACAAAGAACAGCGTGACCTAATCCTTTGGTTTCTTTTTGGCGAATATATGTTATGTTTGCCATGTTTGCAATATCTATAACCTCATCAAGAATTTCTTTTTTGTCAGGACTTTTAGAAAGACGGTCTTCAAGCTCAGGAGAGCGGTCAAAATGGTCTTCAATTATAGATTTTCCACGACTCGTAATAATTAAAATATCTGTAATGCCTGAATTTACTGCCTCTTCAACTATATACTGAATTGCAGGTTTATCGACTATTGGAATCATTTCTTTTGGCATAGATTTACTTGCCGGTAAAACTCTTGTGCCAAGTCCTGCCGCTGGAATTACGGCTTTTCTGACTTTTTTTATCTCATTCATAATTATTTCTCCTAGATTTTATTTTTTATAGTAAAAGCATCGGTAGGTATGTTGATAGAAAATAACAAATAACAATACAGTAGGTGATTGATGTATTTACACCTGATTTTTGTGCTAAAGCTGCGTTATACTCTTCGGGAGATTTTGTATTTTTCTTAAGCTTCTTTATGCTTGACACACAGTGTTTTAAATATATTTTATTTGCCATATTACCCATAACTATCATTATGACAAGCATTAAAATACTGATAAAACCAGGTATGGCGAGCATAATCATTTCACTGCTTGTTGCATACTGCATTGCTGCAAACATTTGCTGTGTGGTAAGTGCACTCGTTGTACCAAGTCCTGCCTTTATCGCAAGGTCGGAGAGTGTTGGCATTAATATAAATACAGTTGAAAAAGTTTGAGCTAAATAAAGAGCGAACATAATTATTGTTAAGATGATTCCTTGCTTATAAACTTTTCTATATAATAGCCAAGGACCTGAAAATAAAAAAGCAACCAAGCTAAACTTACTTTTATTTTGTGATTTGATGCGCTTAAATACAGGTAAGTAATAAGAAGTATTGCGCTCAACAAATTTTGACATTTCGCCATAGCTTATTCCGTCTTCAACTTGTTCATAAGGGTCAATTCCGCCCATAGGGTCAAAGGGATTTGGTATTCCCGTAAAGTTAAAAGGCAAAGGCTCTTGTTGGTATGGGTTTTTGTTTTCATAAGTTGGATTTGCCTTATCTGTTAGCGGACTGTCACAGTTTGTGCAAATTGTTGAACTATGATAATTTAAAATTCCGCACACAGGGCATTCTTTGTCTTTAATTTCATAAGAGGATCTAGGGTCGGGTTGTGTGTTATAAGTTGGCTCCCAAGTTAAGTTTTTTTCGTGAAGCTCAGTTTGAACACATTCGCCTTTTTCTAAATAACATTCACGGTGATAAGGTGTTCCACATATTGGACACACTACAATATCATCGCTCTGGGTAAAGGTTTTCTCGCAAATCAAGCATTTGCAACCAATATAATCTATCATAAAATACTCCATCTAATTTCTTGTAACATATTTGTATATTTACATTATTGTACTTTAAAAAAATAAAAAGAGCAAATAAAATTTTAATAATTTTCATACTGTTAACAATTTGCAAAGTATTTACAAGTTAAGTAAAATGAAGTATAATTAATAAAAAATTACTGAAAGGCAAGAAATTACATGTTACAATTTGAAGAACTGAGTAAAAGTTTAAAAATACAGGCAGAAAATTTAAAAGAGCTTGGTGATGCTTTAGGGCTTGAGAGAATTAGAGAAGAAGTTGAAATGCTTGAGCTTAAGGCGGCAGAACCTGGCTTTTGGGATAATATGGAAAAAGCACAAGAAGTGCTTCAAAAAACAGCAAGCTTAAAAGGAAAAGATGAGCAGTATTTAAGGCTTGTTACAAAAATTGAAGATAGTGACGCACTAATTGAAATGGGAAATGAAGAAGAGGACTTAAGTCTTATCCCAGAAATCGAAAGCGAAATTGAAGAAATTACAAATGTAATTGAACAAATGAAGCTTACAACGCTTTTAACAGGAGAGTATGATAGAAAAAATGCAATTATAACTTTCCATGCAGGCTCAGGTGGTACAGAAGCACAGGACTGGGCAGAAATGCTGTTTAGAATGTATAACAGATGGGCTGAAAGAAAAGGATTTAAAGTTAAAACGCTTGACTATCTCGACGGAGATGAAGCAGGTCTTAAAAGTGCATCAATTTTAGTAGAAGGCGAAAATGCATACGGCTTTTTAAAAAGTGAAGCAGGTGTGCACAGACTTGTAAGGGTGTCGCCATTTGACTCGGCTGGCAGACGACATACTTCGTTTTCTTCTCTTGAAGTTATGCCTGAAATTGATGAAGACCTAAGTATAGAAATTGCACCTGATGATATTAAAATGGAAGTTTATAGGGCAAGTGGCGCAGGTGGTCAAAAGGTTAATAAAACCTCTTCTGCTGTAAGGCTTATACACATACCAACAGGTATAACAACATCTTGTCAGGTAGAGAGAAGTCAGTTTCAAAACAGGGATACCGCAATGAAAATGCTTGTGTCAAAGCTTGTTGAAATTAAAGAGAGAGAGCATCTTGATAAAATTACAGATATTAAGGGCGACCAAAAAGAAATTACTTGGGGCAGCCAAATTCGCTCTTATGTCTTCATGCCATACACCATGGCAAAAGACCACAGAACAGGGTTTGAAATGGGAAATATAAACGGAGTTATGGATGGCGATTTAGACGGTTTTATAACTGCTTATTTAAAATCGGCATCACAAGGTACTCTTAATAGTTAATAATAAAAAATGTAGGGGCGAGCCGTGTGGTCACTCCTACATTTATTTTATAAGTAAAAAAGCCTCAAGCGTAAAGTGCGCTTCGAGACTTTTAAATGGAGCTGTTAACCGGATTCGAACCGGTGACCTCGTCCTTACCAAGGACGTGCTCTGCCGCCTGAGCCATAACAGCAAGTTTTTAAGTACAGCTTATTATAATTTATAAAAAGTCCATTTGTCAAGAATTTTTTATTTATATATTATTTTTCTTTAAAACTATTGCTTTTTGTAATATCTTGTGGTATTTTTATTTTAATAAAAAAATATATACTATATAGTTTTGGTTGATGATATCGGGAGAGGGCACGGATTACGTGACGCCGAAGGTGAAAATGCAAAAAACTCTCAGGCAAAAGGACCGATATTTGACAAACTCCGGAAATCTGTTTTACAGTACCGACGAAGCAATCCTTTTTATTAGGAGAATCTTTCAGGTTAAATGACGGGGCGCACTTTTTTAAGTGTGCCCTTTTTTTGTTTTGTAATTTTAAAAATTTAGGAGGATATTATGGAAAAGAAAACACCACTTTATGATGAGCATGTAAAGCTTTTGGGGAAAATTGTGCCCTTTGCAGGATATCTGCTTCCCGTGCAGTATAGCGGAGTAATAGCAGAACACAATGCAGTAAGAAACGATGTGGGAATATTTGATGTATCTCACATGGGTGAGCTTTTATTAAAAGGAAAAGACTGTCTTGAAAATCTTAACAGAATAATGACAAACAGTTTTGATACCATGCAAATAGGCGCTTGCAGATATACATTAATGCTCTATCCAAACGGAACACAGGTAGATGACTTAATAGTTTATAAAAAAGCTGAGGATGAGTATTTGCTTGTTTTAAACGCATCTAACACCGAAAAGGATATAGCGTATATAAGCCTAAACTTAAAAGGTGACTGCAAAGCCACTGATTTAAGTGATGAAACTGCACAAATTGCACTGCAAGGTCCAAATTCAAAAGCTGTTATTACCAAATACTGTAGTGAAGAAGAACTTCCAACAAAATATTACAGCTTTAAAGAAGATGTTATGATAGCAGGTGTAAAATGTTTAGTTTCAAGAACAGGTTACACTGGTGAATTTGGTTATGAAATATATTTAGACCCAAAAGATGCACCGAAAGTATGGAGTGCATTTGTAGAAGGTGGTGCACTACCTTGCGGGCTTGGGGCTAGGGACACATTAAGGCTTGAAGCTTCAATGCCACTTTATGGTCATGAGTTATCAGATGAAATACATGTAATGTCAACAGGACTTAATTTTGCGATAAAAACCGACAAAGAAGATTTTATAGGGAAAAGTGAAGTGTTAAATCCACCTGCAAACTTACCTGTTCGTGTAGGCCTAAAAGTGACAGGAAGAGGAATAGTGCGTGAAAATGAGGTTGTTTTGTCAAATGGAATACAAATAGGAAAAACAACAAGCGGTACACATTGCCCACATTTAGGAGCAGCTTTTGCAATGGCTTATGTCGATAAACAATTTTCAGAAGTTGGCACAGAACTTATAGCAGTAGTTAGAGGACGTGAGATACCTGTAAAAGTAGTTTCACTACCTTTTTATAAAAAATAAGATTAAATTTAAAGGAGAATAAAAATGAAAATTTTAGAAAATTTAAAGTACACAAAATCTCATGAGTGGATTGAGGAAGTAGCAGAAAACACATTTAAAGTAGGTCTTACAGATTATGCGCAAAGTCAACTTGGTGACTTAGTATTTGTTAACTTGCCATCAGAAGGCGATGACATGACAGCTGGTGATAGTTTTGGCGATGTTGAAAGCGTTAAAGCGGTTTCAGATTTATACAGTCCTGTAAGTGGTGTTGTGGCTGAAATTAATGAAGAACTTTTAGATGCACCTGAGAGTATTAATGAAGATGCATATAGTGCTTGGCTTGTAAAAGTAAGCGATGTAACAGATTTTGAAGAGCTTTTAGATGCTTCAGAGTACGAAGAATATTGTAATAGTCTTTAAAAAATAGCCCGTCGCTTTCAATATTTACTATTGACACGACGGGTGTTTTGAATTTTTTCAATTTTGTGCCGACGTACAGCGGCGGAATGGAGTATTAATATGGGAAGCTATATACCATCAACAAAAGAGCAGATAAACGAGATGCTTAATACATTAAATATTAAAAGTTCTATAGAACTTTTTTCAGATGTGCCACAAAATTTAATGCTAAATAAATTTGATTTAGACCATGGGGTTACAGAGCCTGAACTTATTGAATATGCAACAAAACTTGCAAATAAAAATAAAGTATATTCATCAATTTTCAGAGGTGCAGGTGCTTATAATCACTACATACCATCCATAGTAAAAAGAGTTACAGCAAAAGAGGAGTTTATAACAGCTTATACTCCATATCAAGCAGAAATTAGCCAAGGTATTTTACAAACAATTTTTGAATATCAAAGCATGATTTGCGCACTTACAGGAATGGATGCATCAAATGCATCTGTATATGACGGTGCAACAGCTGCGGCCGAGGCTGTTGCTATGTGCAGAGAAAAAAATAAAAATAGAGTTATAGTTTCAGATACTATAAATCCTATGGTGCTTGAAACAATAAAAACTTATTGTTTTGGAAATGGAATGGAAGTATTTGTTATACCTTCAAAAGATGGAAAAGCAGATACAGAGTTATTAACCAAAACTTTAGTTAAGGGCGATGCATGTGTATATGCAGAAGAGCCTAATTTTTACGGTATAATTGAAGATTATGAAGAGATAGCAAATATCGCCCATGAAGTAGGCGCAAAATTTATTATGGGAGTAAACCCTATTGCTGTGTCAGTTTTAAAAACACCTGCAGAATATGGTGCGGATATAGCAGTGGGTGAAGGACAACCTTTAGGTATGCCTTTGTCATTTGGTGGTCCATACCTTGGTTTCATGGCATGTAAATCAGCACTTTCAAGAAAACTTCCTGGAAGAATTGCTGGTGAAACAGTAGACTCTAAGGGTGAGCGCTGCTTTGTGCTAACTTTACAGGCAAGGGAGCAACATATAAGACGTGAGAAGGCATCAAGTAATATATGCTCAAACCAAGCTCATTGTGCAATGACAGCAACTGCTTATATGTCAACTTTAGGTGCAAAAGGCATGAGTGAAACAGCAATGCTTTGTTATGACAAGGCACATTATCTAGCTAAAGAACTAACAAAAATAGATGGATTTAATCTTAAATTCACAAGTGAATTTTTCCATGAGTTTTTAACTACTTGTCCAGTAGACGCGGATAAACTTCTAAAATATTTATCAGATAGCGATATCTTAGGTGGACTTAATGTAAATGGCGATATTTTATGGTGTGCTACAGAACAAAACTCTAAAGAAGACATAGATAATTTAATCATAAAAATTAAGGAGGCTTTAAACGTATGAAATTAGTATTTGAAAAATCAGTAAAAGGCAGATACTGCTCTGTTGTTAGAAAATCAGATGTAGAAAGTGTAAAGCTTCCTGACATGTTCTCAAGAAAAACTAGTCTTGATTTACCAGAGCTTTCTGAAATTGATATAAGTCGTCACTATACAGAACTTGCAAAGCAAGTGCATGGAGTAAACGATGGTTTTTATCCACTTGGAAGTTGCACAATGAAATATAACCCAGCTGTGCACGAAGAAATAGTGTCATTTAAAGGTTTCTCTGGTGTTCACCCTTTACAAAGTGTAGATACCGTGCAGGGAAGCATGGAAGTGCTATATGATGCAGAAAAAATGATATGCGATATAACAGGAATGGACGTAGTAACTTTCCAACCAGCGGCAGGCGCCCATGGCGAATTTACAGGAATTTTGATGATTAAGGCATATCATGAGTCAAGAGGAGATTTTAAAAGAACAAAAATTATTGTTCCCGACTCTGCCCATGGCACAAACCCAGCAACTACTGTTATGACAGGTTATGAGGTTATAAATGTTCCATCATATGAAGATGGAAGTGTAAACGTTGAAAAACTTCGTGAAGTGGTGGATGATACTACAGCAGGTTTAATGCTTACAAACCCTAATACGCTAGGAATTTTTGATAAGAATATACTGGAAATTACAGATATAATACATAAGGCAGGTGGACTGAATTATTATGACGGTGCTAACCTTAATGCTATTATGGGTGTAGTAAGACCAGGAGATATGGGTTTTGATGTTATACATCTAAATCTTCATAAAACAATGGCAACACCTCACGGTGGTGGCGGACCTGGTTCAGGTTCTGTTGGCGCAAAAGATATATTAAAACCTTTCTTACCTGTTTTTCACCCGGTAAAAACAGAAAATGGTTTTGAGTGGCATAATGCAGAAAAAACTATAGGTCGTGTAAAAAGCTTTTACGGAAACTTTTCAGTTTCGCTTAAAGCACTGCTTTACATGAAAACATTAGGAATAGGCGGACTAAGAGAAGCTGCAAAAACTGCGGTTTTAAATGCAAACTATATGAAGCATAAATTTGAACCACACTGCAAAATTGCACATGATGGTTTTTGTATGCACGAATTTGTAATGTCACTAGAAGATGTTAAAAAAGAAACAGGTGTTACAGCGCTTGATATAGCAAAATCTATGCTTGACTATAAAATGCATCCACCTACAATGTACTTCCCATTAATAGTTAAAGAAGCCTTAATGTTTGAGCCGACAGAAACTGAGTCAAAAGAAACTCTTGATTTTGCCTGTGATGCAGTTATTTCACTTATTAAAAAGGCATATGTAAATCCTGAGGAACTTAAAGCTTCGCCTCTTACAACTCCTATAGGAAGACCTGACGAGGTAACGGCGGCAAGAAAACCAAAACTTAGGTATATGCCATGAGTTTAAAGGCGTATACGCTTATTAGTGAAGCGTTTAACCCGTATAAAAACTTAGCGCTTGAAGAATATTTGCTTTATAATTTGCAAGATAATGAGATTATAATGTATTTATGGCAAAATAAGCAGACGGTTGTGATAGGTAAAAACCAAAACTGCAGAGCAGAGTGTAAGCTTGAAGAATTAAGTAATGACGGCGGATATCTTGCAAGAAGACCCTCAGGTGGCGGTGCGGTATATCATGATTTAGGAAATTTAAATTTTACTTTTCTGGCTAAAAAGGACATTTATGATGTGCAAAAGCAACTTGATGTAATAATTAAAGCAGTAGGTTTTTTAGGGCTAATTGCTAAAAAAAGCGGAAGAAACGACATAGCTATTGATGAAAGAAAATTCTCTGGTAATGCATTTTACAGTGCAGGTGACAATAAGTTTCATCATGGAACCATACTTATAAATGCCGACATGACAAAGCTTTCAAACTATCTAACTGTATCCACTGCAAAACTTAAAAGTAAGGGTGTAAAATCTGTAAAGTCTAGGGTAGTGAATTTAAAAGAACTAAATACCGAAATTACGGTTGATGCTGTGAAAACAGCACTTAAAAAAGCTTTTGAAGAAGTGTATAGTGTGAAGAGTGAAACGCTTTCAAAAGATAGGATTGATGAAGCTGAGCTTTTAAAAAGATTTGAAAAATTCTCATCAAATGACTGGCTTTATGGTGTTGAGCGTGAATATAATTATACTGCGCAGGATAGATTTTCGTGGGGTACGGTTGATATTTCATTTTGTGTAAAAAATCAAGTGGTTAAACAGTGTGATTTTTTTACCGATGCGCTTGATGACAGCTTATCAGAAAAGCTTACTGATGCATTTGTAGGTGAAAATTTTGATAAAGACACCCTTTACTTCAAACTTGATAAGCTAGTCGGAGAAAATCCTCATTTAGAAGAAATAATAAGTGACATTAAAAGCACTTTGACGGAGGTATAAATGAAACATTTTGATTTAATAGTTATAGGTGCAGGCCCTGGAGGTTACGTTGCAGCTTTGCATGCAGCAAAACTTTCTAAAACTGTAGCACTATTTGAATTTAGCGAAGTTGGTGGAACTTGCCTTAACAGGGGCTGTATTCCAACAAAAGCTTTACTTAGACTTTCTAAAATTTATCATGAAACTGTAAACGGAGCCCAAAGCGGTATAGTTTGTGAAAATATAAGTTATGATATGGAAAAAATGTATGATAGTGCAAGACATTCTGTATCTACACTTCGTGACGGAATTAAGTCTTTACTTCAAAAATCTAAAGTAGAGCTTATAAACCAAAAGGCCACAATAGTAGATAACAGGACAGTAAAAGCCGGTGACGAAATATATACGGCTGACAAAATTTTAATTGCTACAGGAAGTCGCCCGTCTTTACCACCAATAAGCGGAATTGAGAGCGAAAATGTTCATACTAGCGATTATTTTTTACAAAACCCAGTAGATTGTAAAAGCCTTATAATTGTAGGTGGTGGCGTTATTGGTGTTGAGTTTGCTCAAGTTTATAACAGGCTTGGCTGTGAAGTTACAATAATTGAAGCAATGCCAAGACTTCTACCGCTTTTAGAGCGTGAAGTAGGGCAAAGTCTATCTATGGTATTAAAAAAGCGTGGGATAAATGTTATCACAGGTGCATCGGTAAAAGAAATTAGCAATACAGGTGATGATGTAAACTGTACATATGTCTTTAAAAATGAAGAACAAACTGTAAGGGCTGAAAAAATGCTTGTATGCACAGGAAGAACACCTAATACAGATACTTTGTTTGAAATGGATTTAGGTCTTGACATGCAAAGAGGCTATGTACCAGTAGATGAAAAATACATGACAAAACTAGATGGTGTTTATGCAATTGGAGATATAGTTCTAGGTGGAACACAGTTAGCACATGTTGCAGAAGCACAAGCTGCAAATTTTGTAGGTTTAAATTATGAAGGAAAGTCTGAAAAAAATATGGATATTATTCCATCTGTTGTTTTTACAGACCCTGAAATTGCTTGTGTAGGACTTGATGCCGACACGGCAAAAACAAAGGGCATAAATGTTAAAACTGTGAAAAAACTTACATCTTCAAACGGGAAATCAGTAATTGAAGAAGCTGACAGAGGATTTGTGAAGTTGTGCTTTGAACCTGACACGGGAATTTTACTTGGTGCAACACTTATGTGCACACATGCAGGTGAAATGGTAGGTGCTTTAGGCACAGCAATAGCAAACAAAATTACTCTAAAACAATTAGAGGAAACAATTTTCCCTCATCCAACAGTGAGTGAAACAATAATTTCATAAAAAATTAGTCTTCAAACATATTTTATATAGGTGGCTGTGGTGAAAATCACAGTCACTTTTTCTTTACATATTTTGTTTATTATGATAAAATATGTTTAACAATATTAATAAAATTACATGAAGTGAGGTGTCTTTATGAAAAAAATTAGATTAATTACGGCAATGCTCTTGGTTTTTTCTCTAGTGGCATGTACCACAGGAGAAACAGCAAGCATTAACATTTTATCCCAAGATGTTGCAAGCGGTGGACTGTCGGGCACGCTTGATATATATATGGAAGAAAAAGAGTATAGCACTTCGCTCAAGCATAATTTGATTAAAGGCTTTAATGAACTTAACCCAGATGTTGAAATCATCATAAGCGGTGATAAGGTTGATAGCATGAATATGGAGCGTGAGGAAGTTGATGTTGCTGAAAAAACCTCGCTAAATGATTTAAAAGTGCGCATGTCAAGCGGTGATGCACCAGACCTTATTTTTGGATTAAATGTGTCATATAAAGATTTTTTAGGTGGTAATTCCCTTTGGGATTTATATGAATTTATGGAAGCGGACGAAAGTTTTAATGAAGAAGATTACTTTATGCAGGTTATAGATGCATGGAAGTAGGCGGAAAGCTTCCAGCAATGCCACTTACCTTTTCCACAAGTTACTATAGACTTAATAAAACTATTTTAGATGCTGTGGGAATTTCAGAAAACGACATTAATATGCTTGACTATAATTTCTTAATTGATACTTATAATGCGGTGGTAGACAGTGGTAAATTCCCTGAATTTGAAGCACTTTATATGGAGAATAGACTGTATACTGCGATACCGTCAATTGAGAACGAACTTGCATCTATGACCGACACGACCACATTTAGTGCAAATTATGAAGGCGATGAGTTTATATCATTTTTAAAAAAGATTGCCACTTATGAGGGGAAAATAGATTATACTGCAGATGAAACGATTGCACATATAGACTCCTACACCTTCCCGTTTCCCGATAATAGATTTTTATTATCTTACAGCATGAGTTTCTTCCCACTTTATATAGACCGAGCTATTACTGAATATGAAAACGCAACTACATTTTATCCACTTGAATCCTCAGACGGAAAAACTTCTGTGTATGTAAACGGTATAGCAATACCACAGGCCGCAGAAAATGCAGAGCTTGCGTGGGAATTTATAAAATACTGTATGTACGAAAGTGAAACAGTTGGAGTTATAGAGGTATCAAAGGCAGCACTTGAGTCTATTGGGCGCTGGGATGGCGATAGATTTGACGGCCATATTCCAATTAACAAAAATAATTTTGAAAAATATTTTGGGAAAATTATAAATAGATATTCAGATGAAGAAAAAGCCAACTTTTATGAAAGAGTAGACACTATTTTCAGTGGTGAAATTTATGTAGATATGCGACCGCTTGACTTAATCATCTCTCAGGCGGACATAGTAATTGAATATCTTGACGGACTTATGACGGCAGAGGACTGTGCAAAAGCATTACAAGATAGGACAGAGCTTTATTTTGGAGAGCTTAGGTAAATACTAAAGAGTATAGTAAAACTTGCCCTATAACTTTTTTTATGATATAATAAGCTAAAACTGATTAAGGAATGATTATATGTTTATAGATACAGCTAAAATTTTTATTAAAGCGGGCGACGGTGGTAACGGTTCCGTTTCTTTTTTGCGTGAAAAATACGTTTCTGCAGGTGGTCCTGATGGAGGAGATGGCGGAAAAGGTGGAAATGTTGTCTTTGTTGTAGACGAGCATTTGTCCACTCTTGCCGACTTTAGATACAAGAGAAAATATGTTGCTAAAAATGGTGAAAACGGCAGAGCAAAACGCTGTTTTGGTAGAGGCGCAGAGGATTTAATTATAAAAATACCTATGGGCACACTTATAAAAGATGCCGAAACAGGCAGAATTTTAGCCGACATGTCGGATAAAGAGCCTAAAATTATAGCAAAAGGCGGCAGAGGCGGCTGGGGTAACTCTCACTTTGCAACACCCACAAGGCAAGCCCCAAACTTTGCAAAACCAGGTGTGCCGGGCGAAGATATGGAAGTTCAGCTTGAACTTAAACTTCTTGCAGATGTAGGACTTGTCGGATTTCCAAATGTTGGAAAGTCGACACTCGTGTCTGTAGTAAGTGAAGCAAAACCAAATATTGCAAACTATCACTTTACAACGCTTAGCCCTGTTTTGGGAGTTGTAAGAATGGGCGAGGGTAATTCTTTTGTAATGGCAGATATTCCAGGGCTTATTGAGGGCGCATGGGAAGGCATAGGCCTTGGACACCAGTTCTTAAGGCATGTTGAGCGCTGTAGACTGTTGGTACATGTTGTAGATATATCTGGTAGTGAGGGCAGAGATGCCATTGAAGATTTTAAAATAATCAATGAAGAGCTTGTGAAATTTAATCCTGAACTTGCTAAAAGACCTATGATAGTTGCAGGTAATAAATGCGACCTTACAGACGAAGAAACTGTAGAAAAATTTAAAAATTATGTAGAGGGAGAAGGATATAAGTTTTTCCCAATTATGGCAGCAATTAGACATGGTGTTGACCCACTTTTAAACTGCGTACTTGAAAACTTGTCAAAACTTCCTCCAATCGTTCGATATGAAGAAGAAATCCTTCCTGTAAAACCGCTTAGTGAATTTGAGAAAACTGCTGTAAATATTACAGTAGAAGACGGTGTTTATATGGTTGAGGGTAAATGGCTTTCACAACTTATTAATAGCGTTAACTTTTCTGATAATGAATCCTTACAGTATTTCCAAAGAGTGCTTATAAACACAGGTGTTATAGATGCGCTTAGGAATGCTGGAATTAACGAGGGCGACACCGTAAGTATGTATGATTTAGAATTTGATTTTATTGAGTAAGAGGTAGATTTTGATAGAGAAATTTGAAAAAAATATTGATTTAAAAACTTACAGCCCTTTAACACTTGCGTTTATTGGAGATGGAGTATATGACTTGTTTGTAAGAGAATATATTGTTAAAAAAGAGAATGCACCAGTAAAAAAACTCCATGAACATGCCGTTAAAATGGTAAGATGTGACTGGCAAGCAAGAGTAATAAAAGAACTGCTTATGGATATTCTTTCAGATGAAGAGAAAAATGTTTATACCAGA
Organism: uncultured Eubacteriales bacterium; assembly: GCA_964370405.1. Classification (GTDB taxonomy): domain Bacteria; phylum Bacillota; class Clostridia; order Oscillospirales; family Acutalibacteraceae; genus SIG603. The sequence goes on from CAYJJB010000033.1 coordinate 17,895, forward strand.
GGTAGAAATGCAAAGGTGAATTCTGTTCCTAAAAACTCAAAACCTGCCGATTATCATGCTGCAACAGGTTTTGAGGCTTTGATAGGATATCTATATTTAGATAAAAAAGGAGATAGACTCCAAGAATTTTTTAATTTAATTATAAATTTTTTTGAAGAGCAAGAGGTGTAAATTATATGGGTGAAAAAATTAAAACAAGTGCAGTAGATGTACTTGTCATGCTTTTGGGAACTAGCATTTATGCATTATCAGTTAATATGCTTACAGCTCCTAATAACATAGCGCCAGGCGGAATTACAGGTATTGCGACTATGCTAAATTATCTGTTTAACACGCCTATAGGTACTATGATTTTAATTTTGAATGCGCCTATAATTATATGGGCAATAGTAGAAATTGGATATAAGTTAGTACTTAAAACTTCGGTTGCAATAGTTCTTTCATCTGTTACAATTGACGTTTTTGCACTATTTCTTCCAGCGTATCACGGCGACCCTATACTTATAGCGCTGTTTGCAGGTGTTGGCGAGGGTGTTGGTTTAGCGCTTGTGTTTATGAGGGGAGCAACAACAGGTGGCTCTGACATGATAGCAAGGCTTTTAAATAAGCGCATTAGGTTTATGTCCATAGGAAAGCTTATGCTTGTGGTGGACGGTGTAATTATTGTAAGCTCAGCATTTGTATTTTCAAGCATAGAGAGTGCTATGTATGCATGTATTGTGGTTTTTGTTGCGACAAAAATTATAGATTCAATACTTTACGGAACCGATTTAGGTACGGGCAAACTGTTTTTTATCATTTCAAAAAAATCCAAAGAGATATCAGAAAGAATTTTAAACGAAATGGACAGGGGCGTCACATTTCTAAAATCCCGTGGAGGATACTCAAAAACTGATGGAGAAATTTTGATGTGTGCCGTAAGAAGATTTGAGATATTTAAAATTCATCAAATAATAAGGCAAGAGGACAAAGATGCATTTGTAATAGTAGGCGATGCGGGTGAAATTACAGGAGAAGGATTTAAACCATCAAAAGTAAACGATAAAACCCTTAAAGAGCTTATGGATAAACTTCAAAAAAAGAAAGAGGAAGCAAAGTGATTTTACCAATAGATTTTTTAGAGAGAATGAAAACTTATTTGAAAGGTGATTTTGAAGAGTTTTTAAATTCTTATGAAGAAAAAGCGGTAAAATCACTGCGGATAAATACTTTAAAGACAGATAAAGAAACAGTAGAAAAAATGCTTGGCACAAAGCTTGTCGCCACGCCGTTTTCTCCTGTTTCTTTTTATTATGACAGTGATATAAAAATAGGGAAAACCGTGGCACATGCAATTGGAGCAGTGTATTCGCAAGAAGCCTCGGCGTCCTCTGCCGTGACTTTGCTCGATCCAAAACCCTATGATAAAGTGCTTGACATGTGCGCAGCCCCTGGTGGTAAGAGCACGCAAATTGCAGGGGCTCTTTGTGGCAAGGGCTTGCTTGTATCAAACGAATATGTAAGAAATCGTGCAAATATATTGCTTTCAAACATAGAGCGAATGGGTATAAAAAACGCAGTGGTGTTAAACAGTAGACCAGATATGATAGAAAATACTTTACCCAACTTTTTTGATAAAATTTTGGTAGATGCACCGTGTTCGGGCGAGGGTATGTTTAGAAAAGACGATGTCGCAGTTTCTGAGTGGTCGCTTGAGCACGTAAAGGCATGTGCTACAAGACAGCTTCAAATAATAAACTCTGCTGCAAAATGTTTAAAAGTGGGCGGAGAAATGGTGTACTCCACCTGTACATTTTCAAAGGAAGAAAACGAAGAATTAATAGAAAAATTTCTAAGTGAGAATAAAAATTTTGAAATAGTAAAGCCGAATGTAAATTTTGGTACTAAGGCATTTGGCATGGACGGCATAAGAATTTATCCAAAAGACGGCGGTGAGGGTCATTTTATAATTAAACTTATTAAAAAATCGGGTGACGATAAGAGTGTAAAAAGCTTTGATTATAAAAAATCGCACAAAGAGGGCGAAGAGCTTTATAACTCGCTTTTTAAAGATAAAATAGACAATCACATTCATCAGTTTGGCGATAGGCTTATAATTTTACCAAATGGTATGCCAAATTTTGGGAAACTATCGGTAATTCGTGCCGGTGTGGAGCTTGGAGAGATTAAAAAAGGCAGAATAGAGCCGTCACATTCGGTATTCATGTCGCAAAAACCTGAAAACTGCAAAAATCTTTTAACACTGGATTTTGACAGCGACGAAATACATAGATATTTAAAGGGTGAAGAGATAGAAAGTGATACAAAATCATTTACGGCGGTGGCAACACAAAATATGGTGTTAGGCTTTGGAAAGGCATCAAACGGAGTGTTAAAAAATAGATACCCTAAAGGACTGAGGTTTTAATTGACTTTTACTGTTTTAATGTGGTACTATAAAAATAATATTTAGCTCTTTTGAGGGGGATTATTTAAATGAAAAAAATTACAAATAAAATTTTAATAACTGTGCTTGCTCTGTGCATGACGCTAGGGCTTATGCCTATGGTGGCATATGCGGCAGATAATGTGCAGTACATTGATGAAAACGGACAGGCACAAACCGCAGTAAGTGCCACGGAAGTTACAGCGACCGACACGGCATGGGGCAGTGCAGGTAGCACAACTTGGTATGTGGCGCAAGGGAAAATCACAAATGCTAATCGCATAGTAGTAACAGGCGATGTCCACCTAATTTTGGATGATTGGGCTACTTTACAGGCGACACAGGGTATACAAGTTGAGGGTGGCAATAGCCTTACTATATACGGACAGACATCCAGCAGAGGTAGGCTTATTGCGGCACAGAGAGATGCAGGTGTATACACTGCCATTGCCAATAACGAAAATGCGGCGATAGGCAGTAATACTAATAATGACGGTGCCATAGTTACGATAAATGGTGGCCATGTCACGGGAGTGAGTGAGACAGGTGCGGGCATCGGCGGTGGTGCCGGTGGTGCCGGTGGCACAGTTACGATAAATGGCGGTAATGTCACTGCCGAGAGTAGTGAAGGTGCGGGCATCGGCGGTGGTGTCGGTGGTGACGGTGGCACAGTTACGATAAATAGCGGTACAGTGATTGCAGAGAGTGAGTCTGGTGCGGGAATCGGCGGTGGTACTGGTGGTGCTCCCGGAACATTTTCCACGGGCACAGACGGCAATGCCTTTATTGTGGCGACAAGCATAGACGACAAGACAAGCGAATGGTCGGGTGTAATATTTGAGGGTAATGAAGAAAAAGTGTATGGAAGTTCTGTAACACTTGAAACAGACGCAGAAATTCCCGCGGGAAAAACACTTACTATAAATCCAGGTCAAACATTGATCATCCCTCGAGGTGTTCGATTCAATATCTCTACAGGCGCCACACTTATCAACGATGGCAATATACAGGTGAAAGGTAGTCTGATAGGCATATTAGATGCTACAGGCAAAGGAACGTTAGATGGCGAAATTGCAGCACTTTCCCACTATATTAGTCAATCTAAATTGCATTTTAGAGCGATTGACGGGCAAAATCAATACAGCGCCGATGGCGGTACCAGTTGGGTATACTACTTCGGTGATATATTTATTTTAATGACCACCACAACAAATAGCGTGGTGGTGGAAAGTGGCGTCCATAACATCACTTTAGAAGGCGTGAGTATTGACTTGTCGGGTACAG
>CAYJJB010000034.1:0-20742 GCA_964370405.1 uncultured Eubacteriales bacterium
CTGCAAGTTCTTTATATTTATCGTAATCACCACAAAATTTAACTTGTAAAAAATTAACTAAAGCCTTGTAATACTCTTTAAAGTAAGTTTTGTCTACACCCTTTGACATAGAGTAATCAAAGTTTGGTACACTTTGTCCGCCATGCATTTCATTTTGGTTTGCCTGAATAGCAATACACGCAAGCGCTGCATAACTTCTTATATCATTAGGCTCTCTTAAATAGCCATGACCTGTTGAAAATCCGCCATCAAAAAGTTTTATTAAATCAATTTGGCAACAAGTTTCTGTTAAAGTGTAAAAATCCTTGTCGTGAATATGAATGTCACCATCTGCATGAGCGTCTGAAATTTCTGTTGGGATAACATAATTATCATAGAAAAGTTTAGCGCCCTCTGAGCCATATTTTAGCATGGTGCCCATTGCAGAGTCTGCATTTATGTTTGCATTTTCTCTTTTAAGATCTGCGTCTTCTGAAGGTTTAAAGCTTAAATCCTCATAAATTTTCACAAGTTCTGCGTCCATGTTACGCATTTTTTGGTGCTCTGCACGATACAAGATGTATGCTTTTGCAGTTTTGGCAAAATCCGCTCTAATTAGTTCTTCTTCTACCATATCTTGTATTTGCTCGACAGTTGGATACGTATCAACTATACCATTTACAATTCTTTCGGTAAGTTCATCAAGCACTTCATCTGTCATCTTCTCTTTTGCAATTCTTATATTTGCCTTAAAAATTACATTTTTGATTTTTTTAGCGTCAAACGGGACTTTTTCGCCGTTTCGCTTAATAATTTGCTGTATCATTTCCTTATTTCCCGCCTTATATTTTATTCGTGTACGATACATTATATATTCTATTTTATTAATTGTCAAGAGTATTTACCACTATATATTGTGTTTTTTATTACCACACGTACAATTTAGCGGAAAATCTACTAAACGCAGAAATTTCCACCTCTTTTTTATGTAAGTATACAAAAATAAATTTTATGCACAGCCCATCTCCTCTTTTTTCTTCTATAGCTTTACAAATGAACCATGCTGCTGTATACTAAAATCCGCATTCGATGGCAGATATATTGAAGTGGAGATAATTATGACAAAAAATCTAACAACAGGTACGCCCTATAAAATAATACTGAAATTTGCCATACCTATGGTACTTGGAAATTTATTTCAACAAATATACAACATGGCAGACTCTGTCATTGTTGGTCGACTTGTAGGCGAAGATGCACTGGCAGGTGTTGGCGCAACAGGTTCACTAAACTTTTTAATCATAGGTTTTGTCATAGGCTTAAGTTCTGGCTTTGCGGTACCTATGTCGCAAGCTTTTGGCGCAAAAGATTTTGATAAAATTAGAGAGTACTATGCAAACTCGCTTATACTGACTATTGTAATGTCTACCGCCATAAGCATTTTATCTCTTGTTTTTCTTGAGGATATACTGCTACTCATGAACACTCCAGCTGAAATAATGAACCACACCATAAGCTATGCAAGCACCATGTTCATGGGGCTTATAGGTATATTTTTATACAATTTAATGGCATCTGTAATGAGGGCTTTAGGCGATAGTAAAACTCCGCTTTACTATTTAATATTTGCCTCTATCTTAAATATAGCACTTTCTTTAGCCTTTGTAATTTTCTTTAACTGGGGAGTTTTTGGCACAGGGCTTGCAACTGCAATTTCACAAGGAATTTCAGGCATATTATGTTTTTTCACTGCAAGAAAAAAATTTGATATACTTTGCCTTAACAAAAAAGATTTATCTCCCAAAACTGATGTTATGTCTCGTTTACTCAAAATAGGCTTGCCTATGGGACTCCAATTTTCCATTACAGCAATAGGCGCACTAATTTTGCAAACCTCAATAAATTCTCTTGGAGCGCTTTATGTGCTTGCGGTTTCAACCGGCTCACGCATAGGCGGAATTTTGCTTCAAGCTTTAGATACCATAGGCCTTGCAATGACCACTTACACGGGACAAAATTTAGGTGCAGGAAAAATTAAGCGCATAAGTATAGGTCTTAAACACTCCTTAGTTATTTCTACTATATATAGCATAATATGTCTAGGCGCTGCTTATCTTTTTGGCGGTGAAGCGATATCGGTGTTTATAAACGAACCCTCACAAGCACTCAGAGCTGCAACACACGAATTTATAATAGGAAATGCCTATTTTTATATACTGCTCGGTGCACTACTTATTTTTAGAAATCTTATTCAAGGGCTGGGTTACTCTGGTCTTACCATGATAGTGGGATTTGCTGAAACTATAGCACGTGCCCTTGCGGCATTTGTTCTTGTAGAAAATTTTGGATATATTGGAGTAATACTTGCAAGTCCTTTAGCATGGCTTGTAGCGCTTAGCATCTTAATTCCAATGTATATATTCGTAATGAAATCAGTAAAAGAAAAAATTCCTGATAGAACGTGAGAAAATAGTATGATATTAAATTTTGAAAATAAAAGAAATTTACCGCAGGCCGTAATAGACTGTGCCATAAGTGGCGGTGAAGTTTCTGTAAAATGGCTGAATGATTTAGAAAATTTGATAGCTTACTTTGAAGAAAAATGGCAAATAAAAGTAAGCAGTGCCCTACACGGCGGCTCACGATCTTTTGTTGGGAAAGCCGTGGGAGCGGATGGAAAAGAGTATATTTTAAAGCTTGAAATTCCCGAAAGCATAGGAAATGCGGAATTTTCACGAGGGATAGACAGCTTAAAATTTGCAAACGGCAATGGTTATGCAAGGCTTTATAAGTATGATTTAGAGAAAAAAGCCTTACTTATGGAAGCATTAGGCAAAACGCTTGGAAGTTTTGATTATTCTGTAAATGAAAAAATTAAAATAATTTGTAATGCACTTACAAAAAGTTGGAACATAGACGTAAAAAATAGCACTCTTCCCACGGGAGAGGACTGCACTGTTTGGTATAAGGAATTTATTTTAGAAAGTGCCAAAAGTCAAAATCCGACTTGTGATAAAGAAATTGTCTACACAGCCGTAAGTTTTGTGGACGAAATAGAAAGAAATTTTGACCCAAATAACTGTGTATTAATTCACGGAGATGCACATGCTGGGAATATCTTGCAAAGTTTAGATGATGAAAACGAATTTAAATTTATAGATCCGGACGGAGCTTTTTATGATAAATCGGCAGATTTAGGTGTAATCATGCGTGAATGGCAAGAGGAGTATGAAGAAAACCCCTTAGAAAAAGGGGTTCAAAGGTGTGAATATTTAAGTGAGCTCACGGGCGTTTCAAAAAAAGACATTTGGCAGTGGGGTTTTATTCAAACCGTATCAACCGCATTTGTTTTACATCAAATTGGAAATAAAGCCTTGTGCGAAAAAATGCTAAAAACTGCAAAAGCCTGGTGTGAAGTTAAAATATAATTTAAAATGGCTGCCACAAATGAGTAAAATCATTTTGTAGCAGCCATTTTTTATTCGATAATACAAGAGTATTACCCTCTGAGTATTGATTAAAACTTTTAAATTACTCTCAACTATTTAGAAATCTCTATCCCCAAGTCGTCTAGTTGAACTTTATCCACCACAGACGGTGCCATGGTCATAAGCTCGCTTGCATTTTGCACTTTTGGATATGCTATGACATCTCTTATGTTGTCAGCATCTAGCATTAGCATTACAAGCCTGTCAAACCCTATTCCAAATCCGCCATGTGGAGGTGCTCCATATTTGAAGGCATTTGTAAGGAACCCGAATTTTTCCTGTGCCTCTGCTTCGCTTAAGCCAAGCAGTTTAAACATTCTGCCTTGAAGCTCTGAATCTGTTATTCTTATAGAACCACTTGAAAGCTCTACTCCATTTAGTACCATATCATACGCTTTTGCACGCACAGCGCCTTTGTCTTCTTCTAGGTAGTCTAGGCACTCGTCAAGAGGTGATGTGAATGGGTGGTGCATTGCAATCCATGTATCATTTTCTTTATCATATTCAAAAAATGGAAACTCTACTACCCATAAGAAATTGAATTTATCTGGAATAATGTCTAGTTTTTTTGCAACTATTTGTCTTAGTGCACCAAGTTGAGATAGCACGCTGCCTGTGTCTGTGTCTGCAATAATTAATAAAACGTCACCTGTTTGTGTGCCTGTTTTTTCATAAATTGCAGTCATTTCTTCCTCAGTTAAGAATTTTGCAAAAGAAGAACTTATGGCGTCTGCTGTAAGTCTTGACCATGCAATACCCTTGCCGCCTATGCCTCTTATATGCTCAGTTAATTTATCAACTTCTTTTCTTGTAAGAGTATTAACCGCATCTTTTGCAACTATTGCTCTTACAGAACCGCCGTCTTTTATTGCATTTGCAAAAACTCCAAAACCGCAGTCTTTTACTATTTCTGAAATATCACAAATTTTCATGTCGTATCTTGTGTCCGGCTTGTCACTTCCGTAATTTTCCATTGCCTCATTATAAGTTATTCTTGGGAATGGTGTAGGTATGTCGACATTTAAAACCTCTTTAAACAGACGTTTCATATATCCCTCGCCTATTTCTAAAACGTCGTCCATATCAACAAAAGACATTTCACAGTCTACTTGTGTAAATTCTGGCTGTCTGTCCGCTCTTAAATCTTCATCTCTAAAAGATTTTGCAAGTTGGATATATCTGTCAAATCCTGCAACCATTGAAAGTTGTTTATAAAGCTGAGGCGATTGTGGAAGCGCATAAAAACTGCCTTTGTGTATACGGCTTGGAACAAGGTAGTCCCTTGCGCCTTCTGGAGTAGACTTCATAAGTATAGGTGTTTCTATTTCTATAAAATCATTGTCATAAAAATAATCCCTTGTCACTTTTGCAATTTTGCTTCTCATTATAATGTTTTTTTGCACATCTGCACGTCTTAAGTCCAAATAACGGTATTTTAGTCTTAATTCTTCATTTGCATTTGAATTTTCAACTATTTCAAAAGGTGTTGTTTCAGATGCATTTAATATTCTAAATTCTTCAACCGCAATTTCAATCTCACCTGTTGGAATTTCTTTATTTTTTGAGCTTCTTTCACGCACTGTGCCCACTGCTGCAAGTACAAATTCGCCTCTTGTCACAAATGCTTTTTCAAACACTTCTTTGTCTGTTGCCTCGTCAAATGCAAGCTGAGTAATTCCTGTTCTGTCCCTTAAATCTATAAAAATAAGTTGACCCAAATCCCTTTGTTTTGCACACCAACCAAAAAGAGTTACCTTTTCGCCCACGTTTTCAAGTCTTAACTGTCCGCAGTAATGACTGCGCTTTAGTCCTTTTATTGTTTCTGTTTTCATTATATTTCTCCTAACATATTTTCTATAGTTTTATCTAAAAATTCTGTTGTAAAATCGTCTTTAATTGACACTGGCTTTTTTTCGCCAGTTTGCATATTTTTAAGCTCGGCTTTTCCGCTTTCAATTTCATTATCACCTATTACAATTGTGTATTTTGCACCTATTTTATTTGCATATTTCATTTGCGCTTTAAGCCCTCTTCCGCAAATGTCGCACTCGGCAAAAACTCCACAGTCCCTTAAGCTTTGCGATAAATTAAACGCTTTCTCCAAAGCATTTTCACCCATTGCTGCAATATAAAGTTCACAAGTGGCAGGCGGAGTAAACTCTACTCCTTTTGCTTCCATTGCCAAAATAATTCTGTCAATTCCTGCACCAAAACCAAGGGCTGGTGTGGGGTTGCCACCTATTTCTTCAACAAGCCCATCATATCGTCCACCGCCACACACTGTGCTTTGTGCACCTAAATGTGATGAAACAAATTCAAAAACTGTTCTCGAATAATAATCAAGTCCACGCACTATTTGTGGGTTAACTGTGTAATTTATTTTGGCACTTGTAAGGTAAGATTTAACTTTTGCAAAGTGCTCTTCACACTCTGTGCAGAGACAATCTGTAATTTTGGGTGCATCTTTTGCAAATTCTTTACAGTTTGGACTTTTGCAGTCTAGCACCCTCATAGGGTTTTTAGACAGTCTTCCGCTACAAGTTTCACATACATCTTTATCGGCAAAATATTCTTTAAGTTTTTGGTTATAGTCTGCTCTACAAGTTTTACAGCCTATGGAATTTATCTCTAAACTGCAGTCGTCAAGCCCAAGTTTTTCTAAAAAGCCATTTACAAAAGAAATTAAGTTTGCATCAGCCATAGGATGAGCTGTGCCAAAAATTTCTACACCAAACTGGCTAAATTCTCTGTATCTTCCTTTTTGTGGTTTTTCATATCTATAACAGTTTGTAAAATAATATAGTTTTACTGGGTATCCATCATTATAAATTCCACTTTCAAGCATTGCTCGTACTACACCCGCTGTGCCCTCTGGTCTAAGTGTAATACTTCTGTCGCCTTTGTCATTAAAGGTGTACATTTGTTTTTCAACAACATCAGTCGTATCGCCAACACCTCTTAAAAATAATTCTGTGTGTTCAAATACAGGTGTTCTTATTTCTTTTATTCCACTTAAAGATGCATGTTCTCTTAGCACCTTTTCTACCACTTGCAATTTATCTGTCTGCTGTGGCATTAAATCTCTTGTTCCTTTTGGGGCATTTGTAACTAGTTTCATTTCATCTCTCCTTCATTTTTCTAAAATGCAATATAAAAAACCTCACCCCACGACGCAGTCGTAAGGGGCGAGGTTAAATTCGCGGTACCACCCTTGTTCACAGCAAAAAATTCACTGTCTTAGGTCTGTTTAACGCACAGCTACGCCAATTTATTGGAGGCTCTTTCGGTGTCTTCACATAAATTTTCACAGGACATCTCAGCTACCTGTCCCTCTCTTTAGAAAAAATTTTATATTACTCTTCCAAGTGTCGTCGCCTTAGTTTTTAACTATATTTCTCCAGTCTAAATCGCCTCTTTCAAGACCATGTATAAGCACCTCTGCAGTTGCAAGGTTAGTTGCAACTGGAATGTGATGCATATCACAAAGCCTTAATAGATTAATATCATCAGGCTCGTTTGGTTTTGGATTTAGAGGATCTCTAAACATCATAAGTAAATCTATTTCATTATAACCGATTCTTGCAGCGATTTGTTGACCGCCACCTTGAGAACCGCTTAAAAATCTTTGTATTTCAAGGCCGGTTGCCTCCATTACCATTTTTCCGGTTGTACCGGTGGCACATAAGGTATGACGGCTTAAAATACCGCAGTATGCAATACAAAATTGCACCATTAATTCCTTTTTCGCATCATGCGCAATCAGCGCGATATTCATATTTCCCACCCTTTCGTAAATATGTCTTTTGCTCTGCTACAACACTACGGGTATATTCTCCCCCTCAAGCCTTTGATAAATTCTGTCAAAAGCCATCATAGCAGGCGCGTTTGTACTCGGCTTATTGCCTTTTAAAACCGCTACAGCAAACATTAAATCTTCCGGCACTATCCCTAAAAGCTGTATACCCGAAAGGTCTATCACCTTATCAAGGTCTTCCATAACCTTAGTTTTGTCGAAATTTTGAAGATTAAACCTATTTATTATAAGCCTAATTTCTTCTATGCCACGGCCATATAAAGCATCTGCCGCCACCGAGGCAGATCTTACGGATACGGGGTCTACATTACACACTATAAGTGCTCTGTCTGCAACAGCGCTTGCCGATGTAAATCCAAGCCCAAGCCCTGCAGGACAGTCCAGTATAATATGGTCATAATAGTCATTAAACAGCTCTATAAGCTTTTTCATCTTGATGCCATCTGGCATTTTTTCCCCACTTGATGGAGCAGCAATTAAATAAAGCTCTCTGTCATTTGACACACGGTAAACCGCATCTTGTGGTGTGCATGCACCCTCTACAAGATCCCCCATGTCATAAACAAGGCTTTCTTCAACCCCTGTCATTTTGTCAAGACTACCAAGCCCTGCATCACAGTCTACAAGTAACACTCTATTCCCATTTTTTGCCATATTAAAGGCTAAAGCTATACAAGCTGTCGACTTTCCAACGCCACCTTTTCCTGATGCAACAAGCGTTACAGTCCCCATAAATATTACCTCTCTTACATAATATCACAGTTTTATTAAATAGTCAAAATTATTTATTTCAGAAAATAAAATTTTATGACATTCTACAAATTTTTTTCAACACCTTACTACATTACCTCTAAAAACTGGCGCTGTATCGCACTGAAAAACCGCAAAATATTGCTTTTTTAGCATCATTAGTGCTTACCAAGGCACTTGATCGTAAAAATATTCATTAAATATGTCTAAAACCACTTTGTGTACCTGTGTACCCGAACTTGCATATTCCAAAACTACTGCAACTGCAATTTCTGGGTCGTCATACGGTGCAAATCCTATAAACAAGCTGTTATCGCCCTCTTTATTTGTTTCTGCCGTACCAGTTTTAGCACCTATTTCAATTGGATAATTTCCAAAGGTTCCACTAGCTGTTCCCTCTGCCGCAACAAGTCGCATAGATTCTTTTATGAGGTCAAGGTTATACTGAGTAAGTCCTATATCTTCCTCCACAACCGCTTCGTGTTGATACAAAACATTTTCACCTAAGTAATCTGTTATTTTATCTGTTACATGTGTTTGATATCTTACGCCGTCATTTGCAATTGTTGCAGCGTATGTTGCAAGTTGAAGCGGAGTAAACAAGTTATCCGCCTGTCCAATAGCAGCATGAGATGTAACACCGTCTACCCATGGTTCATTGTGAATAATTTGATAATCGGTAGGGTTTGACATAAGACCTAAATTTTCATATAAATCAAGTCCTGTAGAAGTACCCAGTCCAAATAAATTAAAATAAACTTCTAATCTTTGTATTCCAGTAATTCTTCCAACTTCACTAAAGTACACATTGCAAGACTCTTGAATAGCACCATATATATTTACATCTCCATGAACACCAAGACAACCTATAGTTTCGGTTTCATAATACGTATATGCGCCTGTACAGTTTACTGTAAAAACTTCATCAATAATTCCTTCTTCTAAGGCTGTTATTGCTGTTGCTGGTTTTACAACCGAACCCGGAGTAAATGTACCGTTAAATGCCCTGTTAAAAAGTGGTCTATCCTCGTCTTCAATTAATGAATTATAATAATGTATATCACTTGAATATTTTTCAAGATCATAGCTTGGATAGGTAGCAGCTGCCAAAACTCCAAAAGTGTCAAGATCAAGCACCACTGCTGCACCTGCAACAAAGTCTTCATTTTCAGCATTTGATACTGCCGTTGCCAGTGAATAATTTGCAACTTCTTGAAGTCCTGAATCAATTGTCAAGTACACATTATCTCCCGGCACGGTAGGGCTTACGGTTTCCACTCCTATATAATTTCCACTTGAATCACTTACAGCAGTTTGTAAACCTCTTTCCCCTCTTAAATATTCCTCATAATAACTTTCAACTCCACTTTGTCCTACTGTGTCTTGATAAAGGTATCCGCCTAAATTATCAAGAGAATAAAGATTTTCTTCTTGTGCTATTTTGTCATATTGCTCCTGTGTTATCGCACCCATGGCGCCTATAATGTGTGGTGCAATTGTTCCGTCTTCATAACTTCTTTTTGTAGACACCTCTATCTCTACGCCTGGCAAATCACTTGATTGTTCTCTTATAACTTCAACCGTTTCTTGACTTACGTCTTGTGCTATTATATAAGGGTCAGACAACGAAAATCTAAGTTGTGTCATATTAAATCTTACAGAAATTATATCCCTTGCGTCCCACGGTGCGTATTCTTCGCAGTTATATTTATCTATAAGCAGTTCCATACACTCCTGTGCCGTGGCACTGCTATTAATGTCTAAAAAATTTGGTCCTTTTAAATACTCTACTGCAGACTCTTCACCCTCAATAAAAGAATAAGTTGAATCGCCATTTACACGTATAGGTAAGTTGTCTATCCATTCTTCTCCCATATACTCAAGTGCTCTTATTGTGTCTAAAATTGCAGGATTTCTGTCACTATCCATAGTAACTGCATTCATTGCAACATTATAAATATTTGTATTTCCAACAAGCACGTTTCCGTCCTTATCCAAAATTTCTCCTCTTGCATTGTCAAGCTTAATAAACAAATTACTGCTTTCTTCTGCCTCTTCTAAAAATTCATCTCCTTGCACAAGTTGAAGTTGCACTAGCCTACCTATATAAACCACAGATGCAAGACACACTATAATTGCGCAAATAAAGACTTGTAAATTTCTTCTCATACTGCTAATACTCCATTTCTTACTTAGACCGCATTAATTAATTCAAACCCACCTATTTGTTACGATTTCGACCCATATAAGGTGCATTTGGATATCGCATACCCTTACAAATTCCCAAATTAATCACATACGCAATAGGTACTAGCAAAAGCGTGTAAAAATATTTTGGCAAATATAGGCTTATCAGCGCTATAAATGGATTTGAATATCCATTTAAGACATACATTGTAAGCCAAGTATAAATTGTAAAAATTAAAATAAAACCCAGTCCAACTATCAAAGAAAATAGAACACTTATATTCTTTTTCTTTTTTGCAATTAAGCTTATCATTGGGCAAATTAAGCATAAAAGTATTGCATTAACACCTATGGCAGCCCCCGAAGATATATCAAGAAAAATTCCGCAAATAAATCCAAAATACACTGCTGTCATGTCTGACTCTAATAAACAAATAGAAAGTAGTGCTGGCAATAATAGCACAGGTGCAATTCCTGCTCCAATATTAAAGCTTTGCTCAAATACATGAAGTATTAAAATTTCAATAAAATAAATACCATATTTTACAGCTTTACTTTGTGCCATGTTGCCCTCCTTTTATTGTTTATTCTTGAGTTTGATCACTTGTTTCTTCTTCATTTTCAATAATATCAAGTTTGCCTGAAAAATCAGTTACAATGCAGACTGATGACAGATTTTTTATATCTTCATATGGCTCTACCGCCGCATAAACCGATGCATCTTCAGCCGAGTTTTCAAGATATGCCACTCGACCTATAATGAATTCCGCAGGAAACAGGCCTGTAGTACCCGAGGTGGTTATTATTGTTCCTGCCTTAATTTCTGTGTCTTTTGTAAGATAGCTAAGGCGAACCATACCATCTTCCATAAGCTCCATATCGCCCTCAACAACTCCGATTTCACTAAATTCTTTAGCTATAGCGCCCATGCTTATCTCTTCTGAAAAAATGGTGGTTACATATGCTGATGTTGCATATGTTTCTGTAATAACACCAACTATGCCCTGGTCTGTAACGACTGGATCTCCGTTTTCAATCCCATCTACATAACCCTTATTAACTGTAAAGCCATGAAAGACATCAAGCGGGTCTTTTCCTATTACAAGCCCTACTTCTACGTCAACCTCTACATTTTGTTCTTCTATATCAAGAGCTTGCTCATACACATCGTTTGTCTGTTTAATTTCATAATAATCTACAAGTTGCTCACGAAGTCCAATATTTTCATCTAAAACTTCTTCATAAAGTACCAGTAACTCTTCTTTTGAATAATCAGCATACTGACTTTCTGATGAAGAGAGCACCTCTTGCATTGGGGCTGTAAAAAAACTGAACACGCTTTGTATTACAGTGTTTTTTGTAGAGCCTGATATGGCTATAAGTGCTGAAAGCAACACTACAAGGATTATCATTACTTTAAATGTGTTACTTCTGAAAAAACCTTTCACTATATAAAGGCCTCCCTTTTAAATTATTTTCTCATTCTGGCTTGTCTGCCAATTAGTACGGAGTCAAGACTTGTTCCAACACCATACACAACACTTTGACCTATTTTTGATGAGAGGTTCACCATAAGTCCAAGCTCATTTTCAAAATACGCTTTAATACCCTTCATATTCGCCGTATTTCCAGAAAGTATAATACCTTGGTCTAAAACATCCGCAGAAAGCTCTGGTGGCAATTTTTCACATACTTTTATTACCGATTTTATCACGTAATTTAAACAAGCTCTTATTACTTCTCTTATTTCCTCAGTCTGTAAAATAATGCTTTTTGGCAAATTATCAACAATGCTTCTTCCTTTAATTTCAAGTGTTGAATAAAACTCATCGCCCTCAATCGGCATACAGCCTGCATCTTTTTTAATTTGTTCAGCACTAAGCGCTCCCACACTGAGCCTGTGAACTTTTGCAATATACTGCATGACCGCCTCATCAATTGCATTGCCCGCTGTGTATATTGTTTCAGAACTTATAACATCTCCAAGCGCTACAACAGCAACCTCACTTATAGCTGCACCCAAATTTATTACCATAAAACCCTTAGGTGATGCTGGTGAAAAACCTGCACCAACGCACGCCGCAAGTGGCGCTTCAATAAGGCTTATATCTGTTCCGCCAACCTGCTTTGCAACGTCTTCCGCCGCATTTTTTTCTACCTCTGTCGCATTTGATGGCACACTCATAATTATTCTGGGTTTACTTAAAATACCCGTATTTGCACCAGCCTTTATAAAGCCACGAAGCATTGCCTCGCAAACTTCAAAATCTGCTACAACTCCTTTTTTTATTGGATATAAAAGTAAGATTGAGTCGCCAGCTTTTCCTGTCATTTCCTTGGCACGCTTTCCAACGGCCACTATTTCATTTGTACTTTTATCCATAGCTATTACAGAAGGTTCATCAAGCACAACGCCTGAACCTTTTACATATATTCTTGTATTAGACGTTCCCATGTCTATGCCTATTTCTCTTTGCAAAGACCCTAAAAACGATTTTGTTTTCACATTTCTTGCCATTATAATCACAGCCTCTCTGTATTAAAACCCTATTATACTTTATTTTTTAGTATATAACAAGTGAGAAAATTTGTTCATTTTGTAAATTTTTTAATGCTCTATTCTTTTCCAGTGCTTCCAAAGCCACCTGTTCCTCTTTTTGTTTCATCTAAACTATCGGTCCAACATGCAACTGGTGTTATTACAGGAGTTATTACAAGCTGCGCCACTCTCTCCATAGGTTTTATCACATACTCTTCCCCAGATACATTCATAAGTCCTACATGCACCTGTCCCCTATAGTCCCAGTCAATCACGCCGACACCATTTTTAACCACCAAGCCATGTTTAATTCCAAGTCCGCTTCTTGTGTATATCATTCCAGCACTGTTTTTAGGCAGTTTTACAGCAAAACCTGTTGGAATTAAAGCGGTTTCGCCAGGCTTAATTATAAGCTCTTCCAAAATGCATGCACAAATGTCATAACCTGCACTGCCCTCTGTCTGTCTTTTTGGCAAAACAGCATTTTCAGAAAGTTTTAAAAATTCAATTTTATTTTCAACATTCATTTCATTTCCCTCTTTTTCGCAAATATTCTAACTATTTTGCCTTTCAAAATTAAAGTTTCAACATTTTCAACAGGGTTTTCAACATTTATAAAATTCCCTTGTTGAAAAGACCCTTTGTATAGGAAAATATTGGCTTAATTCCTTGCCTAAAGCAGTTGATAACTTCTTCTACTTCATCTTCATTTTCTATGGTAAATCGCAAAATACCAAAATCAAGATTTTTAATTAAATCCATGCTGTCACTTAAAGACAAAGGCGTGCTGTTTAAAATTTCAACAGATTTAAATTTTTCTTTTCCATATTCATAATGCTTGCACTGTATTGGAAAATTAACATTTTTCCTGTCTGTAAGACTTTGGCAGTTGCCTTTATTTTTGCAAACTATATTTGAATTTGTAAGTGGACAGTTTCTTACAGTCATCAGACTTTGTCTGCCATAAACCATTACTCCCGTGTCCAAATTCGTATTTATTTTATCAATTTCTCTTTTGCTCATTTCAAAAGAAAGCTCCATGTTTTTTATTCCTAAATCACAAAAAAATTCAAGCGCTTCATCGTTCATAACATTTAAGGAGTATGCGCCCTCAAAATCCACACCAAGCTCTTTACAAATTTGCACACAGCTTAAATCAGAACATAAAAATTCATTAATTCCATGTTCTTTTAAATTTTTTATAAGCGCTCTTACCACATCTTCTTTTCCAAAAAAACTTTGCGGCGTATAAGCTGCAACATTTACTCCATTTTCTTTAAGGCTTAAAAAATCGGTTATAGGTTCAGACAAAGGAAGATATACTTTTTCAAAAAAGCTTAAATCCTTTGGCATTTGGGCTATATTTTGAAAAAGTGCCCTATATTTTATTTTTTTATTTCTTTTATTTGCTTTTTGAATTTTATTATATTTTCCACACTTAATTTCTACTCTTTTCTCTCGAATAGATGTAATTTTTTCTATTGCTTCACGCCTTAAGGCATTAATTTTTGAGATAGGAAGTGATGCTTTTTCTGATAAATTTACACAAATATCTTGTGCAAAATATGGTGTACCACCAAGCTTTGCAAGCTGTTCCAAAACTTTTTCTTTGCTAAGTGGCACATTTATTGCCGTTTCAGTTTTTTCTAAACTTTGTGCCAACACCGTATTTTCATCGCTATCTTTAATAATAATTTTTGCAAATTCGCCCTCAATAGCTGTAAATTCTATATTTAAAGGAATAGACTGCCTCTCATTTTTATATAAATTTCTTAAAGAGGAATATACTTTAGCGTTTGCTGCAGTCACGTCTTCTTTTGTTCTTACACCAAACATGTCTTTTCCTATTTTTCCTGTAAGGTAACCATCTGTAAAGCCAGAGCGTGAAAACGCAGCCTCCAAGCTTTTTTTAAGCTCATCTGGAATTTCTTTGCCATTTACTGCAAAATCAGCACAGGTGCACGCCGCCGCTACATATTCAGCTCTTTTCATTCTTCCTTCAATTTTCAAAGAATTTACACCTACGTCACGCAGTTTATCTACATTTTCAATAAAACTTAAATCCTTAAGGCTTAGGCTGTACTCTCCTGTTCCTTTGGCAAAAAACGGAAGTCTGCATGGTTGAGCACAGCGCCCCCTATTACCGCTTCTTCCTCCTAAAACCGCACTAAAATAGCACCTGCCTGAAAGACACATGCAAAGTGCACCGTGAACAAAGGTTTCAATCTCTATATCACAGGCTTTATTTATTTCATCAATTTCTAAAAGCGACAATTCCCTTGCAAGCACTACTCTTTTCGCACCCATATTCTTCATAAGCCTTGCTCCGCTTTTTGATACTATGGCGCTTTGAGTTGAAATATGCACCACCAAATCTGGTGCAATCTTCCGAATTAGATTAAAAACACCCATATCCTGTACAATTACAGCAGACACCGATGTTTCACATAAAAATTCTATAAAATCTAATAGCGCTGGAAATTCTTCATTTTTTATGAGCGTATTTACGGCGACAAATAATTTCACACCTCTTACGGTGCAAAAATCTGCCGCCCACTTTATATCTTCTCTTGAAAAATTTGTCGCACTTGCTCTGGCGGAAAACATGTCCCCACCTATATATACTGCATTAGCCCCACTAAAAACCGCCGCCTTTAAGACTTCCACAGAACCTGCAGGTGCCAAAATTTCTAAATTTGAAATTTTATCACCTGTATTAAAATTTACCGAGTTCATACTCTATTTTTCTCCACCGGCAAAAAAGCTTTTGAAACCTTGTTGCTCATATTCTTCAAACGGGCGCATAGGGTTTTTATATTTACCTTTTGAATTTCTTTTTGCTTTTAAAATAGTGCCAACAGCACCTTTATCTGCACCCTCTTGATTTTGCTGGGCTTTTAAGTACTCAAGCTCATCTCTTAATTTCTCAACTTGCTCTAAAAGTCCTATATTTTTAATTTCAAGCTCAACTTCTCTTGAATTATCATGTTCTGAAACTGGAACTTCTTTTATAACTTCCTTAACCACTTCTTTTACAACTTCTTGCACTTGTGGTTGTGTTTCTTTCAAAATTTCTAATTCATTTTTAAGCTTTATTGTTTCATCACAAAACATTAAAGCCGAGCTTACTGCCGCAAGTTCTGGTGTCATCATGCCTGATGATTTAAGTAAAGCCCCCATAAGATCTGACACTTGAGTTTCAAGTGCACGCATGTACTCATCACTTTCATCAGTTCTTAAGCTGCACACAACTCCACAAACATTTAATTTAACGCTTCTTTTTTCCATTTTTTAGTATCTCCTCTTGTTTGAATATTTTAAAATGAAAATATCTATTTTTACTATTATATTGCATTTCGTGCAATTTTAAAAGACTTTTCTTGAAAAAAGATAAATAAATTCTAAATTATACACCTTTCCGTGCAGTAATTAGATGTAAAAAACTAAATTTTATCTATTTTAGATATTGTGATTACAGTAAAATACAGGTATAATATAAAAGTACTCATAAAAGATTATATTAAATATATGAATGGAGTTAGTTTATGAATTTCAATTTAAGCGTTGATCAAATTAAAAAAAGCATAACCGACAAACTGGTACATGGCTATGGCGTAAGCTGTGAAAACGCAGGAAATGACGAGTATTACAAAGCATGTGCATTGGTGCTAAAAGACCTTATGACACAAGGCAGAGCAGAATTTTCGCAAAAGGCGACAAAAACTAAAACAAAACAAGTATATTATTTATGTATGGAATTTCTACTTGGACGCTCACTTAAAAACAATCTATTTAATTTAGGACTTGAAGAAAACTTTAGAGAAGCACTTAGTTCATTTAATGTGAACTTGGACAATTTATATGAAAGCGAACCTGATGCAGGTCTTGGCAACGGCGGCCTTGGCAGACTTGCGGCTTGTTTCATGGACGCTTTTGCAACAGGCGGTTACCCTGCCATGGGGTATTCATTAAGATATGAATACGGAATATTTAAACAAAAGCTTGTAGACGGCTGGCAAACAGAGCTTCCTGACTTTTGGTTGCCTGGCGGTCAAGTTTGGCTTCAAAAAGCAGAAGAAAGTGCAATGGAAGTTAAATTTGGTGGATATATTGATGAATTTTGGAACGACGGCCATTACACCGCTCTTCATAAAGACGCCACAACCGTTACCGCTATACCTTATGACATGTGTATAGCAGGCATGGACGGCAAAGGAATAAGCCGATTAAGAATTTGGAAATCTTCTGCCGATATTTTTGATATGAAGCTATTTAACGGCGGAAATTATCTAAAAGCTATGGAACAAGATGCTATGGCAGAGGCTATTACAAAAGTTTTATATCCAGAAGACAACCATACTCAAGGAAAAACACTAAGACTTCAACAACAGTATTTCCTTGTTTCAGCATCAATTCAAGATATAATTAGACGCCACCTATATTCACACAGCTCACTTAAAAACCTACCTGAGCTTGCGGCTATTCATTTAAATGACACTCATCCTGTTTTGGCAATTCCTGAAATGATGAGAATTATGCTTGATGAATGTGGATATGACTGGGATTTTGCATGGGATATAGTGAAAAGAACTATAGCCTATACAAACCATACTGTAATGCCAGAGGCGCTTGAAACTTGGAACTGCGACCTTTTCCGTATGTGCCTTCCAAGAATTTATCAGCTCGTTCAAGAAATTGACAGAAGATATTGGGCTGAAATGCGTGAAAGAGGTATTGAGGAATCAAAAATTTGGAGAACTGCTCCAATGTCTGACGGATTTGTCAAAATGGCAAACCTTGCAGTTGTTGCTTGCCACAGTGTAAATGGTGTATCTGCACTTCACAGCGATATACTAAAAGACTATGTATTTAATGATTTTTACACTATTTTCCCTGAAAAATTTAAAAATGTAACAAACGGAATAGCTCATAGAAGATGGCTAAATCAGTCAAACCCATCTCTTGGCAATTTCCTTACAAAAACCATAGGAAAAGACTATATTTATGATGCATCAAAGCTTGAAAAACTTATAGCATTTAAAGATGACAAAGAAGTTTTAAGCGAACTTGAAAAAATTAAAATGCAAAATAAAATTAGACTTTCTGAATATCTTAAAAAACAACAAAACATCACAGTAGACCCAAATACATTATTTGATGTTCAAGTAAAAAGACTTCATGAATATAAAAGACAGCACATGAACGCTATGCACATTCTAAGTCTTTATCAAAAACTTAAACAAAATCCTAATATGGACTTTGTTCCAAGAACTTTCTTCTTTGGCGCAAAAGCCGCACCTGGTTATTATTTTGCAAAAGAAATAATACAGTTTATCGTGTCTGTTGGTAACTTAATAAATAACGACCCACAGGTAAATGACAAATTAAAAGTGGTTTATATTGAAAATTACAATGTATCATGGGCAGAAATTCTTATCCCTGCCGCTGAAATAAGTGAGCAAATTTCTCTTGCAGGTACTGAGGCATCAGGCACTAGCAACATGAAATTCATGATAAACGGCGCTATAACCATAGGTGCTTTAGACGGCGCAACCGTTGAAATGCACCAAGAAGCTGGCGATGACAATATGATCATCTTTGGCATGGACACTGATGAAGTTAACAAAATTAGAGCAGCTGGTTATCACCCACACACTCATTATGACAATAACGAAACAATTAGAAATGTTTTAAATCAAATGCGTTCAGGCGTTGCTTCAAAACAGTTTCATGGCTTATTTAATGCAATTATTAATAATGACCGAT
Source organism: uncultured Eubacteriales bacterium (assembly GCA_964370405.1). Taxonomy (GTDB): domain Bacteria; phylum Bacillota; class Clostridia; order Oscillospirales; family Acutalibacteraceae; genus SIG603. The sequence continues at coordinate 18,524 of CAYJJB010000034.1, forward strand.
ATATGGCACTTGCAGATTTTGAAGATTATGCACAAGCACAGCGCCTAGTGTCTGAAATTTATAAAGACAGGGACAGATTTAATCGTATGTCGCTTATGAACATTGCAAAATCAGGATTCTTTGCCGCAGATCGTTCTATTAAAGATTACGAGGACAATATTTGGCTTGGAAAACCTGTACCAAATAAATAATTTATACGTAAGCGCTTAAAGGAAAGTGCTTAGAAGGACTTAATTTTATGTTTAATTCAAAAAGCGAAGAGTACCGCAATCCTGTCGGTGCAGTTTCTAGGGATACAAAAATACACTTTAAAATTTCACCTCAAAGACTACTTGAAGTTTACGCTGCCTCTCTCATTGTTGAAGATGAGAGAGGAAACGTTACTTATTTTGACATGTACTGGTGTGGAATGAACGGCAATAACCACGAATGGTGGGAATGCCACTTTGTACCTAAAGATTCAGGAATTTATTTTTACCGCTTTGAAGTAAAAAATAAAAACGGCGCACATTTAGTCTTTAAAGACGAAAACGGCATTCCTGTAATTTCAAATAAAGGTAGCAACTGGCAAATTACTGTATATGAAAAAGATTTTGCCACACCAAATTGGCTTAAAGGCGGAGTAATTTATCAAATTTTTCCAGACAGATTTTATAATTCTGGTACTAAAAAGCTTGATGTGCCTGAAGATAGATATATACATAAAGACTGGAACGAAGAGCTTCACTGGGCGCCAAATGAAAAGGGTGTCATAACAAATTCTGACTACTTCGGCGGCGATTTAATTGGAATTACACAAAAGCTTCCTTATATAAAATCTTTAGGTGTTACCTGCATTTATTTAAACCCAATATTCGAGTCGCACTCAAATCACAGGTATGACACCGCTGATTACAGCAAAATTGACCCGCTTTTGGGCTGTGAAGAAGACTTTAAAGAGCTATGTTCAAAGGCACGAGAACTTGGAATAAATATAATTATTGACGGAGTGTTCAACCACACCGGTAGCGACAGCCTGTATTTTAATCGTCAAAACAGATATAAAACACAGGGTGCGTATAACTCTGTTGATTCACCATACTACTCATGGTACAACTTTAAAAAATGGCCAAACGACTACTCTTGTTGGTGGAATTTCATTACCTTGCCTAATGTAAATGAGCAAAACCCTGATTACCAAAATTACATAGTAGGTCAAAATGGAATTATTGAAAAGTGGATAAAACTGGGTGCTTCAGGTTGGCGACTTGATGTTGTGGACGAGTTACCCGACAACTTTTTAGACAGCATTTACACTGCCACAAAACGTGCAGACAAAGAAGCCATTGTAATGGGCGAAGTTTGGGAAGACGCATCTACAAAATGCGCCTATGGTGCAAGAAGGCGCTACCTTTTAGGCAGCCAAATGGACACTGTAATGAATTATCCATTTAGAAGTGCAATACTTTCCTTTGTCACAGGCGCAGATGCCGCACAATGTATAGGACAAATAGAGAGCATTGTGGAAAATTACCCTGCTCAGTGCCTAAACCTACTTATGAATCATATAGGAACTCACGACACTGAAAGGGCAATAACTTTGTTATCGGGCGAACCTTTAAACGGAAATGACCGAGCATGGCAAAGCAGTCACCATTTATCTGATTATCAATATGTTTTAGGTGTGTTTAAACTAAAGCTTGCCACCCTTATGCAGTTTACGCTCCCGGGTGTTCCAAGTATTTATTACGGGGACGAGGCAGGTATGCAGGGCTATAAAGACCCATTTAACAGGGCCACTTTCCCATGGGGCAAAGAAGACAAGTCACTGCAAGACTGGCATAGAGATTTAGCAACACTTAGAAGCGATTATGATGTATTTAAAGATGGCAAATTTAGGGCAGTTTATGCACAGGACAGTGTTTTAGCTTATGAAAGATATGAAAAAGTTGATGACTGTGAGCATGTAATTTTTGTAGCGCTTAATACAAGTGATAAATATATGCCACTTAGCTTAAAATTTGATGATGCTAAGACTATAATAGGTGCCCAATTTTCAGATGATTTTAAACTTCCTCCATATGGTTACAGTGTATTTTACTATAAAAAGCAGTAAATTGATAAAAGCACTTGACTTTTAATGGAATTTGTAATATAATTACTAAGCTGTGGAAAACCACAGTAATGTGCGCCCGTAGCTCAGCCGGATAGAGTGTTTGGCTACGAACCAAAAGGTCACA
>CAYJJB010000035.1:0-13182 GCA_964370405.1 uncultured Eubacteriales bacterium
ACTATTAAAGCTTTGTCCACCAAAATTTTGTGGCTGTGGAGGTGGCGCACTATTAAAGCTCTGCCCACCAAAATTTTCTGGTTGTGGTGTATTAAAACTTGGAGGAGGTACTGCATCATTTGCAGGTTCTTGTGCTGATACTTCCACTACTTCTTCTGCCGCAGGTGGTGGTACATCTTTTTTTACCGCTACTTCTTGACCTTCATCAGATAACAAGGCTTGAGTCACTTCGTTTTCATTAGCTTCAAGGCAGTTGCATACTTCCCCGTTGTCTAACTTTTTGCCGCAATTTTGACAATACATATTCATTTCTCCTTTTTAATTAATTTTAATGGTACACTGCTACTATATTAAGATTTTCATCTAATACAACTATATCTGCTTTTTTAGAAATAGTCAAGCTTCCTATTTCAAAATCTTTACCTATAATTTTGGCTGGTGTAAGCGTCATAGCTTTTACCGCCTCACCAAAGGGTATACCCCATTTTACAAGGTTTAAAAGCTCCTCATGTAAATTCGTTACTGACCCTGCAATTGTGCCATCTTTAAGGCAGGCTTTGCCATCTTTTACTACTACTTCTTGTCCACCAAGGTCGCCAATATCGCCCTCTTCTAGTCCACAAAGTCGCATAGCATCACTAACGACTACAATTCTGTCTTTTAAAAGTTTAAAAGCCGTCCTCACTGCCGCTTCATGTATATGATGTCCATCACATACTATTTCAGCATTTACGCTATCGATATCAAATATTGCACCTACAGCTCCTGGATCTCTGTGATGAAAACCCGTCATTGCATTAAACAGATGGGTTGCATGAGTAATTCCGCTATTAAAAGATTTTGCCGCCGTGTCATAATCTGCTGTGCTGTGCGCTAAAGATACCACAACACTTTCTTTTGCTTTTTTAATAAATTCTTTAGCGCCCTTTATTTCAGGTGCTATGTCTACAATTTTTATGTTGCCACCGCTTATTTCTTGGAATTTTTCAAAAAGCTTTATATCAGCAGGAATAATGCTCTCTTCCTTCTGCGCTCCTTTTTTCTCTTTTGAAATAAAAGGTCCTTCAAGATTAATTCCCTGTATAGTAGCGCCACTTTCTGCTGTAAACATCGCTTTTTTAATTGCCTTTAAACTTTTTTCTATATCTTCTTCACCCATGGACATTGTGGTAGGACAAAAACTTGTAACACCCTTTTGCAAAAGGTAATTTGCCATTTGCAAAACTCCGTCACTGTCACCATCGCTTGCGTCATGTCCTACACAGCCATGTACGTGAATGTCAACAAAACCCGGTATAAGTTTAAAACCATCACAGTCAATAACCATGTCACTTTGCTTATATTTAATTTTTGGGGCAATATTTATTATTTTTCCATTATCTATTTCAATATCTCCAACTTTTAAATCAAAATTATCATCAAGATACTGAGCATTAATAAAAATCATTTTATCACATCCTTTTATAAAACTTTAAAAAAACACCATATCAACAATTATCAAAGTTATAACCCCAGCTATTCCCATTACTGCACTTACCACAATAGAGCTTGCGCTTATCGGGACTAAAACACCTGTAAAACTTGATGTAACAAGTACTATAAACAGGGCAAGCACGCCCATCAGTGCTGAAAAAAGTAATCTTTTCATAACCTTCCACCTTATTATATTTTTATATAATAATATGTGTACTGTATGCTAAATAATTACTACTTTGGCATAAAATCAATTCTTCCGCCTGCAACATCAGCCGCTGCTACAACTATGTTTATTTTTGTTCCCAGTGTTAAAACCTTGCCTGTTTTTCTGCATTTAAAGCTTATCTCGCTTGCTTTTTCAAATGCATACTCCTCAAAATCATCAATTGATACAAATCCCTCTACATTATTATAAAGTCTTACAAAAACGCCTGTTTTCACAACACCGCTTATTATACCCTCGTATTCTTCTCCAATATGCGACTTCATATATTCTGCCATGTAGCAGTCTTGTGCATCTCTTTGTGCCACTTGTGCTCTAATTTCATTTGCAGAAGAACTCACCCCTGCTCTTTTTACAAACTCTCCGTATTTTTTATTCATACCTCTTTCGCCCTCTACCATAGAGCTTAAAACTCTGTGAATTACGGTGTCTGGGTAACGTCTTATAGGTGAGGTGAAATGGCTATAATCTTTAAGTGCCAAACCAAAATGTCCTGTTGGTATATGTGAATATTTAGCCTTCTCCATGGTTCTTAAAAGCATTTTTGAAATTACAACTTCCGCTTCACTTCCACGTGATTTATCTAAAATCTCGGCAAAATCTGCTGTTGTTAGGTCGCCTTTAAATAAATTTTCGCTTGAAACATTTAAAAGTTGCAGCACTGCCCCAAAATCTGTAACCTTTTTAGGGTCAGGACTTTCGTGCACTCTGTATAAAAACGGCAGTTCATATTTTTCGGCAGTTTTTGCCGCAACTATGTTGGCGCTTATCATAAACTGCTCTATAAGTTCTTGCGACTCGCCTATAGGCCTTGGTATTACATCTATGCAGACACCGTTTTCATCAAGCACAAATTTGCTCTCTCCGCTGTCTATTTCCATAGTACCTCTTTGTTTTGCCTTCTTTTTAAGAATTATAGCAAGCTCTCTTGCTATTTTAAGCTCTGTTTCTATAGGTTTATATTTGTTTATAGTTTCTTCACTTGCCGTGCCATCAAAAATTTCATTAATTTCATCATAAACACCACGCACTTTTGAGTTTATTACGGCTTTTTTAAATTCATAGTCTAAAATTTCACCATCATTATCCATTTTAATAATGGCACTAAAACAAAGTTTATCTGTGCCGCTGTTTAATGAACATACACCATTTGATAAAACTTCGGGATACATGGGTATGACCCTGTCTGCAAAATACACCGATGTTCCACGGCTTATAGCCTCTTCATCAAGAGGAGTCCTTGCCTTTACATAATGCGAAACGTCTGCTATGTGAACAGAAAGTTCATAACCTGTATCAAGTTTTTTAATTCCTATTGCATCGTCTAAATCTTTGGCGTCCGCTCCATCTATTGTAAAAATATTTTCATCTCTTAAATCAAGCCTTTTAGATATTTCCGCATCATCAATTAAAATTTTTGACACTTCATCGGCATTACTTAGCACTTCTTTGCTAAATACAGTCGGCACACCGTGCTCTGCAATTATTGCATCTGCGCAAACCTTTGCAATTTGTGCGTTACCAAAAATTTCTAAAACTTTCGCCTTAGTCCAGTCGCCTCTATTGTCTTTAATCATTTTAATGAGCACTTTATCATTATTTTGCGCTCCATTTAAATCCTCTTTATACACTCTAAAATTATACCTTACAGAAATATCTGGTATAGCTTCATAGCCTCTTTCAGTAGCTTTAAGCGTTGCTGTTGTGGTTTCTTTTGCAGGTTTTTCTATACCTGTAATTTTTCCAAAATATCCTTTTTCATCTTTTTTCACACCGCTTATAAGCACTTCGTCGCCCACCATAGCAGAATTTAAATATCTGCCGGGGATAAAAATATCTTCGTCATACTTTTCTGATCTTGCAAATCCAAAACCTGCCGATAGCGACACAAGCACAGCTTTTGCACTGTCACTGCCTGAAAGCAGTTTCACCTTGTGCTTTGAATTTAAACTTATTACTTTTTTCTTTGCAAGCGATCTTAAGCTCTCATAAAACTCGGACTTATCCTGAAGTTTTGTAAGTCTTAAAAGCTCTCTTGATGAAAATTCTCGTGCATCAAACTCCTTTAAGGTTTTAATAATTCTTTTCTCTACAAAAGAATATTCTGGCACTTTTTTATTCGTTTTTTTCTTTTGGGGTAGGTATTTCTTCTTTTTCACAGATGACACGCCCCTTTCTAATTTTAAAGGCTCATTACTATTTCTTTAAAATGGTTTCCTCTTACTTCAAAATCTTTATACATATCAAACCCTGTGCAAGCAGGGCATAAAGACACTATATCACCTTGCTTTGCCACTTTTTGTGCTGCACTAACCGCACTTTGCATGTCATTTACAGTTATTATAAGCGGCTCTCCCTCTTTATAGGTTTTAGCATTTAATACACTCTGCCTTATTTTTTCTGCAGCAGGTGGTTTAAATCCTTCTAAAGTTTTCTCTGGTTTTACCAAAATTAAAATGCTTACCTTCTTGCAAATTTCTTCTGCAAGCTCATTAAAGGCTATTCCTTTATCAGCGCCTCCAGCTATCATAATTATTTTTTTGTCATAAAGAGAAAGCGTTCCCGATATTGCCCTTGTTGGACTTGTGGCTATGGAGTCGTTATAATACTGCACCCCCTCAAGTTCTCTTACAAACTCTGTTCTATGAGCTACGCCCTTAAATGTTTTTGCAACATTTATTATGCTCTGCTCTTTAACATCGCCTAAAACAGCACACACAGCCGCCATAAAATTTTCTACATTATGCTCGCCTTGCAGTCTTAAATCTTCTCTATTCATGAAAAATTTGCCGTTTACATATATTTTTCCATCTTCATAATTTGCGCCCTGCTCCACCAATTTATTACGTGAAAACATCATGCATTTCCCACGTATTTCAGGTTTAAATCCTTGTGTTGTATCGTTGTCTTCATTAATTACAGTTTTTGAAAAAGCACTTTGATGTAAAAAGACTTGTTTTTTTGCATCTATATACTCTGTCATGTCCTTATGCACATCTAAATGGTTTGGAGAAATATTTGTAATTACCGAAACATCAGGACTTCTTCTCATAGAAATTAGCTGGAAGCTTGAAAGCTCTATAACCGCAACGTCTTCTTCTTTTATTTTGTCTATGTCATTTAAAAGTGGATTGCCAATATTTCCACCTAAATGAACGGTTTTTCCGTCCTCTTCAAATATTTTAGCAATTAAATTTGTAGTAGTGGTTTTGCCATCACTTCCTGTTATTCCATAAGTTTTGCAAGGGCAAATTTCTAAAAATATTTCAAGTTCGCTTGTTATAACGCAGCCACTTTCACGTGCCTTTACAAGTTCTGGCAAAAACCAAGGAATACCTGGTGTTCTAAAAAGCACATCTTCGTATACATCATCAAGATATGTTTGCCCTAAATGCAGTTTTACACCTTTTTTTATAAGTTCCTCTTCATATTCGCCCGCGCTCTCACGTCTATCTCTCACACTTACTATTGCACCATGTTTGATGAACAAATCAATGAGTGGCATATTTGTTCTGCCAATACCACAAAAGCCTATGTTTTTTCCATTTATATATTTTAAAAAATATTCTTTAGTCAAAGCCTTTTCCCCCAAATACCATGTTAATAAAAATTATAATACCATTATCGCATATTTTTTGTATATAATCAAGATTTTATCAAATTTATATTGCCGAAAATCCTATAAAATGCTATACTTTTTTTAATCAATTAGTAAAAAGGAAATAATATTATGAACATAGTTATATTAGATGGAAAAACCACCAACCCAGGTGATATTTCTTGGAAAGAAATTACAAGCCTAGGCAATGTTAAAATATATGACGATAGCAGTGCCACAGAGGTAATAGACAGGGCAAAAAATGCCGACTGTATTATCTCAAACAGAATTATATTAAATGAAGAAGTTCTATCAAAGCTTCCAAATCTTAAATATATAGGAACACTTTCAACAGGTTTTAACACCATAGATTTATCTTTTGCAAAAAGCAAAGGAATAACCGTATCTAACGTTCCTTTTTACTGTGTAAACACAGTGGCACAGTGTGCATTTTCACTAATTTTACAGCTTACAAACCATGTGTCTAAGCACAGCGAGCTTGTAAAAAGCAATAAATGGGATGAAAGCATAAAGCGCTCTAACGCCGATTTGTCAATTTTTGATTTACAGCACAAAACGCTTGGCATTATAGGCTATGGCAATATAGGAAAAACTTTAGCTCAAATGGCAAAAGCCTTTGGCATGAATGTGCTAATTTACAGCAAAAATAAAAAGCATTTAAGCTTTGAAACACAAGTAGAAAGTCTTGAAGACCTGTTTGAAAACAGTGATATAATCAGCATAAATTGTGCTTTAAATGAAGATACTTACGGTATGGTTAACATGAATTTAATTTCAAAAATGAAAAAACATGGTATGATAGTAAACACAGCACGTGGTGCTATTATTAATGAAATTGACCTTGCAAAAGCACTTAATGACGGCATAATTTCAGGCGCTGCACTTGATGTACTAAGTGAAGAACCGCCAAAGTCCGACCACCCACTGCTAAGTGCAAAAAACTGCTTTATAACACCACATATAGCATGGTCATCTAAAGACGCTAGAAAAAGGCTTATAAGCGTTGTCGCAGAAAACTTAAACGCCTTTATAAACGGTAATGCGCAAAATGTGGTTAATCCATAAAAGGAGAAAAAATGTCAAATAAAAAAATATTTCCAAAAGAGCTATATAAAAATAATATCATAAATTTAACCATCACCTCAACAAGTTCTGAAGGTGTGGGAATAGGCCGTTTTGATGGCGTCACCATATTTGTTCCAAACACTGCTATGGGTGATGAAATAAAATGTAAAATTGTAAAAGTGCAAAAAAACTTGTGTTTTGGAATTATAGAAAAAATCATAAACCCATCTAAGGACAGAGTTGAAATTGACTGCCCATATTTTGTAAAATGTGGCGGTTGCACCTATAGGCATATAAGTTACGAAAGCGAAACTTTGCTAAAAAAGACCAAGGTAAAAGAAACCATAGAGCGTATAGGCGGTTTTGAAAGTGTAGAAATTGACGAAATGATATCTGCAAAAAATAGGGATAGGTACCGCAATAAGGCGCAAATTCCCATAGGTCTTGACAAAGACGGTAAGCTTATCATGGGTTTTTATGCAAAGCACAGCCACAGAATAATAAACATGCACTCCTGTCTTTTACAAAAAGAAGAGATGGATATTGCACAAAATATATTTAGACAGTGGTTTAATGAATTTGGCGACAGCGTATATGACGAAATAACGCACAAAGGTGTTTTAAGACATCTATATTTAAGATATGGCGAAAAAACAGATGAACTTATGGTGTGCATAGTAATAAACAGTGACACATTAAAACATGCCGATAAGCTAGTAGCTATGCTGCGTGATAACTTGCCTTGCCTTGCAGGCATTTTGCTTAATATCAACAAAGAAAAAACCAATGTAGTTTTAGGCAAAGATTATAGAGTTTTATATGAAAAGCCCTATATAAAGGACATACTATGTGGGCTAAGCTTTGAAATATCAGCACCATCTTTTTACCAAGTAAACAGATATCAAGCAGAAAAACTGTATGAAAAAGCGGCAGAATATGCAGAGCTTTCTGGCGAAGAAATTTTAATGGATTTATACTGTGGCACAGGCACCATAGGTCTTTCTATGGCAAAAAATGCAAAAAAACTTATAGGTGTCGAAATTATACCCGAAGCAATAGAGAACGCTAAGAAAAACGCAAAAAGAAACAATATTGAAAATACGGAATTCATTTGCGGTGATGCCTCAGCTGCGGCAAGCTTACTAAAAAAAAGAGGCGAAAAACCCGATGTTATTATAATTGACCCACCAAGAAAAGGCTGTGACGAGTCACTTATATCGCTCCTAAATGAACTTTCTCCTAAAAAAATTGTATACATCTCTTGCGACTGCGCAACTCTTGCAAGAGATTTGAAAAAGTTTAAAGAGTATTCGTATTATCCAAAAAAAATAAGCGCCTGCGACCTATTCCCAGCCACTTTCCATATAGAAAGCGTAGTGCTTTTGACAAAGAAAGATAATTGATGTAAAATACAAACATAAGTAAAAACCTAAAGATATGGAGGTCAACATGAAAAAAACTAAACTTATCGCTTTGCTTCTTGCACTGCTTATGCTTACGGGCTGTGCTGACTTATTAGCTCCTTTTATGGGAGAGAATAATGGAGGCTACATTGAAAATGAATATTTTACCTATAAAGTACCAGAGTCTGTTGATTTTAACTCCCTAAGCTATGTATCTGCCGATATGGACAAAATTGAAGCTACCTATAAAGAGCTTGGTGAACTTGGAACAACAGCGACAGACTTTAGCCAAATTGTAGAAAAATTTAACGAAACCGAAGAATTTGCTTATGATATGCTTACAAATGGAACTATTGCCAATGCACACTATTCTCTTGACAGAACAAACTCCCAGTATGAAGCAAATGACTTAGAGGCTACAGAAAACCGCATTGCTGCTACAACCATGTCTGAAGAAGCTTTTTTAGAGGTGTTAGGCGGTCCTTATAAAGATGAATTTAGAGAGCTTATCGGTGAAGAGTACGCAGATAATCTTATTGAAAGTGGCGCAAAGTCTGATGAACATGTGGCACTTTTAGAAGAAGAAGCCTTACTTATACAAGAATATAATGAGCTATATTTAGTAGACTACACTTATGAATTTGACGGAGTGGAGTGGACTTTGGATATGGTTTTCGACCCAGTCACTTCCGCACAAGTTGCTCAAGAAGATCTTTATGAAATATATAATGCAATTTCATACGATAGAAACTATGCACTAGCAACTGTTTTTTCTGATTTAATAGAAATTAGAAAACAAATTGCCGTGTTTGAAGGTTATGACAATTATGCCGATTATGCATATGCAGATATTTTTGACCGCGACTACACTCCTGCTGAAGCTATGGAGCTTAATAATCAAGTGTCCGAGTTTGTAGCTCCTTTATATGAAGAAGCTAATTCTGCAATGTATTCACAGTATTATGATTTTGAAATTAGTTCTGAATATATGATGAGCACAGTAAAAGAAAATCTTTTAGAAATTTCACCTTTATTTGAAGAGCCTTTTGATTATATGATTGATAATAACTTATTTATTTATACAGAAGACGCAAGCACCGCATATAATGGCGCATTTTGTTCAGACCTATATGCATACGATGCACCGCTTATGTTTATGCTAGGTCAAAGCGGAACATATAATGTTAAAACTCTTGTTCACGAATTTGGTCATTATGCAGAAGCTTATTATAACACCTTTGAGGAAGATGAACCCTCAACAACACTTGATATTGCAGAGGTTCATTCAACCGCACTTGAAATGCTTATGTATCATGCTTCTTATGAAGAAATATTTGATGATAGTACAATACTATACGCTGATATTTTATCAAAACTTAGCATAATTGTAGATTCAAGTATGTTTGATGACTTTTTACAACAAGTATATGCATCAGATCACAAGCTAACAGTTGATGAAATCAATCAAATTTTCTTTACCACTGAAAGTAAATACAGGCCTATTACTAATAGCTGGGGATACTCATGGACAGATGTCCCACATAGTTTTGAAGTGCCATTTTACTACCTATCTTACGGAGTGGCAACACTTCATGCAATGGATATTTTCAGAGTAGCCGAAGAATCTGGAATTGAAGTTGCCACAGATTTATATTTTGAGCTAATGGCAGAGAGCATGGAAGACCTTGAGTACAGCGAAGTTATGGAAAATATTGACATGCGCACATTTAAAGATGATGGCTATGTAGAGTCAATTATAAGCGTAATAGAAACCGAACTTCAAAATTTGGCAGGATAAATTAGTGGAGGATTATGAAAAAAATACTTGAAAGCAAAATTTTTGATATTTTAGCCTCTTTAATCTGCTTGGTTTTCATCATAGGATTTGCTGTTATATTAACACTTAATTTTACACCACTTTACGATATGACCGCTGAGAGCTTTGGCGTAGTTGAGGCATCTGGAGTGCCGTTTGAAGATATTAAAGAAAACTATAAAATTCTTATAGACTACAATAATTTATGGGGACCCGATACTTTAAATATGCCAGATTTTCCCATGTCTGAAACAGGACGTATACATTTTGAAGAAGTTAAAGTAATTTTTGGACTGTTTGAAATTATCTTTTTTGCAAGTGCGCCTTTGGCACTAGCTGTCATTATCTATAAATTTATAAAAAAACAAAAGAGTTTTTTCCTAATTTCAGGTGTTTCAACAGTTTTAATTCCGTCTGTTTTAGGCGTATTAGTGGCACTTAACTGGCAGTGGGTATTTGTTAAATTTCATGAAATAGCGTTTAACAATGACTACTGGATTTTTGACTGGCGAACAGATCCCGTAATACTAATTTTGCCAAACCAGTTTTTCATGATTTGTGCAATAATGATTTTAAGTATAGTAATTCTTTTAAGCCTTGCTTTAATTTTAATTTATTTATACTTTAAGAAAAAAGACAAACATAATATATAGCAAAAAAATGATGCAAGTGGCTGAGCCACTTGCATCATTTTTTTATAGTATATCAATAAAAATTTCTGTTCCCTTCATCTTTACATGAATACCTGTTATATTGTCCTCGCCCTCTTCTACGATTTTGTTTGCGAGTTTGTCTTCTATTTCACGCCTGATATTATTTCTTATATCTCTTGCGCCACTTTTGCCATCTATTGATTTTTGTGCTATGTGCGCGCACACTCCATCTGTATAAGTGAGTTTTATGCCTTTTTCGGCTATGCTCTCAACATATTCATCAAGCATTAACGCACAAATTTTCTTATAATCTTCAAGTTCTAAACCACGGAAAATTATTATTTCATCAATACGGCTTAAAAATTCAGGTCTTAAAAACTCTTTTAGTCCGCTCATAACTTTTTCACGGTTTAAATCTGACTTAGTTTTAGAAAAACCTAACATTTGCTCTTTATTGTTACTTCCTGCATTTGACGTCATCACTATTACTGTGTTTTCAAAATTCACCATTTTTCCATGTGCGTCAGTAATTTTTCCTTCATCAAGAATTTGAAGCAAAATATTCATTACATCTGGATGAGCTTTTTCTATTTCATCAAATAACAAGACAGAATATGGTCTTCTTCTAATTTTTTCGGTTAACTGGCCAGCTTCATCATATCCTACATAACCTGGTGGTGAGCCTATAATTTTTGACACACTGTGTTTTTCCATAAACTCAGACATATCAAGCCTTATAAGTGTTTCAGGTGTGTCAAATAATTCTTTAGAGAGCACTCGTACAAGCTCTGTTTTACCTGTGCCTGTAGGTCCTACAAAGATAAACGATGCAGGTTTTTTTCTTGGATTAAGTTGCACTCTGCTTCTTTTTATAGCCGCAGAAAGCATGTCAACCGCCTCGTCTTGTCCTATAACTTTACGTCTTAAAGCGTCATTAATTCCTGAAAGTTTACCCATGTCGCTTTTTTGAATTTTAGACGCAGGTATTCCTGTCCAAAGCTCTATTACATAGGCTAAGTCGGCCTCTTCTACAAATGACTGCACTTTATCCATGTCAAAATCATCAAGCTGTTGCTTAATTTTTATCACATTATATCTTGACTCTGCAAGCTCTGTATAATCAGGTGCACTTTGCCCCTCTATACGCTCTTGCTTCCTTTGTGCCTTTTGGTATTCGTCATTTACTGTTTCCCACTCTTCTAAATACTTATTTCTAAGAGATGCACAGGTACATGCTTCATCTAAAAGGTCTATCGCCTTATCAGGTAAAAATCTGTCATTTATATATCTTTCAGAAAGTCTTACTATTTTTTTTGCAATTTTGTCGCTTACCCTAACATTGTGAAAAGCCTCATAATATGGTTTAATTCCTAAAATTATGTCTATCGCTTGTTCAATTGATGGCTCGTTTACTGTTACTGGTTGAAAACGTCTTTCAAGTGCAGCATCTTTTTCTATATATTTTCTATACTCATTAAAAGTAGTTGCACCTATTACTTGTACCTCACCTCTTGAAAGTGCAGGCTTTAAAATATTTGCAGCATTCATACTGCCCTCGGCATCTCCTGTGCCTACAAGGTTATGGATTTCATCTATAAATAATACTATGTTACCAGCTTGCTTTACTTCATCAACAAGTCCTTTAATTCTGCTTTCAAACTGTCCTCTAAACTGAGTGCCAGCAACAAGTGCCGTAAGGTCTAAAAGTTGAAGTTCTTTATTTTTAAGTTTTGCAGGCACTTGACCATTTGCAATTCTTAGTGCAAGTCCCTCTGCCACTGCGGTTTTACCAACACCAGGCTCACCAATTAGACAAGGGTTATTTTTTGTTCTTCGAGATAAAATTTGAACTGTACGCTCAATTTCTTTTTCTCTACCTATAATATTATCAAGCTCACCTTTTCTTGCCTTTGATGTAAGGTCTGTACAGTAATTTGATATATGTTTTCTTTTTGTTTTAGCCGGTGCATCTTTTTTAGTTGCACTGCTTTTTCTTTTTTCGTCAGTAGATTTTTCCGCATCTCCACCAAAAATTTGCTCAAGCGGAAAAGTTGCTGAGCCACCTGGTGAAAAATCTTCCTCTTCTGCAAAATTCATAAGAGCGGTCATTTCTTCATTCATTGCTTCAAATTGGTCATCTGTAATTCCCATTTGACTTATAATATCATTTACGGGTTTAATACCCATTTCTTTTGCGCATACAAGGCACAAGCCTTGGCTATTATTTGCATCTAGCGACTGCGATAAAAACACAACCGCAGGGCGCTTTTTGCACCTGGTGCATATCATCATAATTTTGTATCCTTTCAAAATGTTTCATATTTTAAATATACACTAAAAAGCTATGAAACATATAGACTAAGTATTAAATTTTATCTCTTAATTCACTTTTTATATCTATTGCATCGCTTTCTTTTTCTGAAATCAATAAATTTTTGTAAATCTTATAGTATTTTACCACAGCATACACCATCATTATTGTCGTAATAGAGAGTAGAATATATGAAACTATGTCAAAAATAAGCGTGTCTACCCCTGTCATACCCATAATTACTATGACCGTTACAGAAATATAAAAAAGTATGGTCGCAACTTTTCCGTACCACTTTGCAGGTCCAGGATTTTTGTTTTTCCTTAAAAGCGAAAATGCTAGTACAAGCATTCCTATTTCTTTTATAAAGAAAAATAACAAAAGCGGACATATTACAGGGTACATTATGGCAAGGCAAATAGCAATTACACTTTGTGTTACCTTATCCGCAAAAGGGTCAAGTATTTTACCAAGCTGTGTAATTTGATTAAATTTTCTTGCAATAAATCCGTCAAGTGCGTCGCTCAGCGCAGAAAATAAAAGTAGCAGAGTTGCAATTAATATTTCTCTGTTCAAAAAATAATATGCAAAAAACGGTACTATTATTATTCTAAAA
>CAYJJB010000035.1:13192-19892 GCA_964370405.1 uncultured Eubacteriales bacterium
GCATTTGGCACCGTCAAATTCTTATTCCTCATATTTTTACTCCATTCCCCCAAATTTCACTTATGAAAAAAGCCACTCCAATGGATTAAATGTTTGTGCAAAACTGCCTATATACGAACTATTAAGCGAATTTTCAAGCCATGTGCTTATGTCACTTCCGCCAAGTGCCGCCATGAAATTTAATGCGCCTAAAATTATCCATACTAAAACCATGGCAAATAAAATACCAAATACACCGCCTAAAACACTGTCAATTTGTGACAAAATAGGGAGTGAAACTATTCCTGATACAATTCTTACCACTATGCTTAAAAGTATTACAAAGATTATAAAAAGTAAAATAAAAACAAAAAACGAAATAATTGAAATAAAAACAGGCGATAGCACATCTACTATGCTTTGTGCAACCGCATCAGCAGAGTTTTCTAAAGAGTTTGCAACTGATGAAGAAGTTATGCCTCTTGCCATAAGGAAACCTTGCAAAAACTCAGGTATAGTATCAAAATAAGCCGTTACCGCCTCTGCATTTTGAAGCCCCTGTGTGCTTTCACCAACCTTTTCGCTAAATCCCTCAAGTACAAAAACATCAAATATCCATTTAGATATAGGACTTGCAATAAGACTTGCAAATATTGCCGCTGCAATCATTTTTAAACAATCTGCCGCAGAGCGAAAAAATCCTTTTCTTATTCCAAGTACAACACTAAATATTATTACCGCCAAAAGTAAAATATCTATAACAAAATTCATAAACCAACCCCCAATTTTTTTAATACAAAATATTACACTTTATAAATATATCATAATTATGAATAATTAACAAGTGTGTCAAACTTAATTTCTCCCATGCATAGCATATACACGTCTGATTCATTTACCATTGATATATTTTTTGCATCAAGCCCTGCCTCGCAAATTCCCACAGGCATGCCAGACACTATGGAATATGTAATAACTTCATTTTCTTCCAAAACTCCAACAACAACGCCTTTAGAGTCTATGCCAGTTACCATATTTTCTGTTTTTATAACATACGGCTCTATGTTGTCTTCAAACACAAGCACTGTACAGCTACCGCTTGTGGTATATGGTGATATTGACACAAGCGCCTTACCATTTGTAATGTTTGCTGCAGTTAAATTTTGTCCCTCATAGCTATAGCTTGAAAAATTATAATCTCTGTCTGCAATTATTGTTTGCGCCTCTCCTATGGCATAAAGCGAACCTTTTTCGCTAAAGCCCATGCTGTATACCATATTTTGGTCTACACTATACTGTGCAACAGGTTCTTCTTTAGTTAAATCAAATAAATAAATTGTTGAAACAAGTGCACCGTCTTTAGTGTTAACTGTGCTGACCGCACCCATTGTGCCTTCATTATTTATTGCAATTTCAGTTATATAATCACTTGAAAAAGAATATGCAAACTGAAGCTGATTTTTCTCGCTATATACTTCAAATTTAGAAGCATAGTCCTGTGCTTGCTTTGAAAAAGCTATTTTTCCGCTTTTTGAAAGTTTTATTCCCATTATGCCGTCTTCATGACTATACTCTGAAATATTTCCGTATATGTCTATTTTTTCATACTCAGTTTTTCCTATGTCAAAAATCACTATTTCTTCATTTTCAACCACCAAAGATGGGTTTTCAAAGCTGTGCCTTTTTGAAAAAAGTTCCTCTCCAACTGTGCTTAGCACCACAAGTTCCGTATCACTTAAAACGACACTATTGCCTGAAATATTATCAATATTAGCAGCAGAGGTTACAGGAATATTTACAGGATAGCCCTCTCCCATTCCATCGCCTATAAAGGTAGTTCTTAGCCATACTGTAAAGTTTTCAAAAGATATGCTGTCACGGTTTAAGAAAAACGCAACACCCGACACTGCAACAACCAGCGCCACAACTGCAATAATGAGTTTTTTTGTTGGTATTTCTATTAAAAGTTCTTTTGCTTTTAATAAAAACTGCTGAATATTTACACTGTCTTTTTTCTCTTTATCTTCTTGGTGTCTTGCCTTTTTTGCTTCTTTTTCAGCTTGCTTTTTTAGCAGTCTAATCTCTTTTTGCTCTGGCGTTTCTTTTGGCTTTTTTACAGCCTTCACGGGCTGAGCATTTTTAATTTCCTCAACCGGTGTGCCTTCTCTAATTATTACTTCTTTTTTATTTTTAGCAAGCCTTTTTCCTTTAGCCATATAAATATTTCTCCGTTTCCTCAGTAAAAAACTTTGTCTAAATAAAGCCCCTGCGGTGGTGCTTTTGGTCCCGCCTCCATGCGGTCTTTTGCCTTTATTATAAAGGGTATTTGCCCTCTTTCAATTTTTCCTTGTTGAATTTTTAAAAGTGTGCCCACCATAATTCTTACCATATTGTATAAAAATCCGTCGCCACACACCGAAAAAATCACTTCATCGCCTACTCTTTTTACACTGCAATCAAACATGGTTCTAGTGGCATCTAAAAGCACTCTCTCATCTCTTGTGCAAAAAGACGTAAAATCATGTGTGCCTATAAACGCCTTTGCTTCTTCATTTAGCATTTTTTCATCCATTTTATACCAGTAGTGCAGCGCCCTATTTGCAAGGAAAGGATTTTTTTCTTCTCTATTCCAAATTCTATAAATATACTGTTTTTTTACACAGGAATATCTTGCGTGAAAGTCCATGTCCACCTCTTTGCAAGACAATGCTGCTATGCTGTCGGGTAAAAAATGGTTAAGTGCACCAACAAGCCTTTTTGTAGGAATATCTCTATCTGTTTTTATGCTTATGCAGTACATGTTGGCATGAACACCCGAGTCTGTCCTGCTGCAACCTTTAACATCTGCATTATTTCCAATTATTTTATATAGCGCATTTTGAAAAACCTCTTGCACCGTGACTGCATTTTGCTGAATTTGATAGCCATGGTAAAACGAGCCGTCAAAGGCTATTGTTAGAAGTAAATTTCTATCCATATTTTACCTCACTATCGGTGGTACTATATAAAGCAGTGCTATAAAACCTGCTAAAAAAATCACACAAAGACCAATGCAAATATAGTCTACTTTAGAAAATTTCATAATTTTCATTTTTGTTCTTCCGTGCCCACCTGTGTAGCATCTGCTCTCCATTGCGGTTGCAAGGTCATACGCACGCCTAAAAGCCGACACAAAAAGAGGTATAAGTATTGGCACAAGTGCTTTAATTTTTTGCATAAGTCCGCCACTTTCCATATCGGCACCTCTTGCCTTTTGTGCGCTCATAATTTTATCTGTTTCCTCTAAAAGAGTTGGAACAAAGCGCAGTGCTATGGTCATCATCATTGCAAATTCATGCACTGGCACTTTTATATAAGAAAGTGGCTTTAAAAGCCTTTCAATAGCATCGGTAAGCTGTGTGGGCGAACTTGTAAATGTGAGCACTGAGCTTATGAGTATTAAGCATAAAATTCTTATGACTATTATTATGCTATAATAAATTCCACCCATGGTGATTTTTAAAATACCCCACTCAAAAATGGGTTCACCCGTGCCGTAAAACATATTTAGTACCGATGTAAAAATTAAAATAAATATAACAGGTTTTAATGATTTAATATAGTTTTTTACTGACACTTTTGAAAGCGCTATGCTAATTGTTACAAGCACAAAAACCATTAAAAGGTTTACAAAATTGTGTGCTGTAAAGCAAAGCACTATAAAAAATATTGTAAGGCAAATTTTTAGTCTTACATCTAGGGCATGTATTATGCTTTTTGCAGGAAAATACTGACCTATGGTTATATCTGATATCATAAATTTACCCCCTTTTCTTTAAAAATGGGTATAAGTTGCTCTAAGGCATGGTCAACTGTTAAAGTGCTTACATCAACTGGCAGTCCTATATCATAAAGCTTTTGCATGATATGCGTAATTTGTGGAATTTTAAGTCCTATTTCACGCAGTCTTTTTCCGTGAGAAAACACAGTTTTTGTCTTGTCTAAAAATTCAATTTTACCTTTATTTAAAACCAATACCCTATCCGCCGACTTTGCTATATCTTCCATGCTGTGAGAAATTAGCAACACGGTGTTTTTTCTTTTTTCATGATAGTTTTTAATTTGCTTTAACAGCTTTTCTCGCCCCTTTGGGTCAAGGCCTGCCGTGGGCTCGTCCAAAATAAGCACGTCAGGGTCCATTGCAATAACACCTGCAATTGCGGCACGACGTTTTTGTCCGCCCGAAAGTTCAAACGGAGATTTTTCCCAAAGCTCTTCGGATAAATCGGTAAATCTTGCCGCCTCTCTTGCTTTTTCTAAAGCTTCACTTTCAGATAAACCCATGTTTTTAGGGCCAAAACTTATGTCTTTTATCACCGTTTCATCAAAAAGTTGATATTCTGGATACTGAAAAACCATTCCTACTTTAAATCTTATTTGTCTAATTTTTTTAGGCTCTTCCCAAATGTCTTTGCCGCTTAGCACTACCTTGCCTGAAGTTGGCCTTATTAGTCCATTAAGCATTTGTATCAGTGTTGATTTTCCGCTTCCTGTATGTCCTATAACACCTAAAAATTCACCTTCTTCAATGTTAAAACTGATGTTATCCACCGCAGTTTTTTCAAAAGGCGTCCTAAGTCCATAGGTATATGTTAAATTTTTTATTTCTATAATCGCCATTTTATTACTCTTTCTCAACCGATATATTTCTCTAATTTTGCTATACACTCCTGCGTATTGAGTGGCAGTCCATCAAGTTCAAACCCAGCAATTTTCAATTCGTGAAAAAGCTCTGTTGCTTGTGGTATATCAAGGCTGTGCTCTCTTAAAAGCTCCACCTTAGAAAAAACTTCTTTTGGCGCTCCACTTGTAAGCACAGCACCTTTATCCATAACTATAACTCTATCCGCCTGAGTCGCCTCATCCATATAATGGGTGATTAATATTATGGTAATTCCCTCTTCTTTGTTGAGTTTTTTAATTGTGTCCATTACTTCTTGCCTGCCCTTAGGGTCAAGCATAGCCGTGGGTTCGTCTAAAACTATGCATTTGGTCTGCATGGCAAGAACACCTGCAATTGCAACCCTTTGCTTTTGTCCGCCTGAAAGCTTAAACGGCGCATGTTCTCTATACTCATACATTCCAACGTCTTTAAGTGCGCTATCTACCCTTTTTCTTATTTCAAGTGGTGGCACACCCAAGTTTTCAGGGCCAAAAGCCACGTCTTCTTCCACTATTCCTGCAACAAGCTGGTTATCAGGATTTTGTTGTACAAGGCCCACTCTTCTTCTTATTTCTATATGAGTTTTCTCGTCTTTAGTATTTATTCCATCAATTAAAACTTCACCAGACAGCGGTGTTAACATGCCATTAAATATTTTTGCAAGAGTAGATTTTCCGCAGCCATTATGGCCTAAAAGGCACACAAATTCGCCCTCTTCTATACTCATGTCAACGCCTTTTAGCACTTCAACACTGTCCACTTCGTCCGGATTATATGAAAATCTTAAATTTTTTACATCTATTAACGCCACAATACACGCTCTTTTCTATTATTTTTGCCAAATTGCAGTGCTTCCACAAGGAAGGCACATGCCTGTTTGTGTCACCTTAAGTCCTATTTCGTCGGCACTTACTTTGCCACCAAATTTTGGTTTTAATGTTACGTTTAGTAAATATTCCATAACAGATGGCGAAAGGCCTGCTGTATATGAATTAAGTATAAAAAACAGTGGCTCTTCCGATAAAATCGGTATGCACATATCGACTAAGCCAGAAAGTTGCTCTTCAAGTTTCCACACTTCACCACCAGGACCTCTTCCGTAAGATGGAGGGTCCATAATTATTGCGTCATAAGTGTTTCCTCTTCTTATTTCTCTTTGCACAAATTTTACACAGTCATCCACAAGCCATCTTACAGGTAGCTCCTGCATATTTGAGGCGGTGGCATTTTCACGTGCCCACTGCACCATACCTTTTGATGCATCAACATGTGTAAGCTTTGCCCCTGCTTTCATGCACGCAAGTGTTGCAGCACCTGTATATCCAAATAGGTTTAAAACCTTTACATCATCTCTGCCACTTTGCAGAATCTTCTCCATTGCAAAGTCCCAGTTTGTCGCTTGCTCAGGAAAAATTCCTGTGTGTTTAAATCCCATTGTTTTAAGCCTAAAAGTCATGTCGCTATATTTAATTTTCCAAACATCTGGCATTTTTTTAAGCACTTGCCATGCTCCACCACCTGAGTTTGAGCGATTGTACACGGCATGTGCATTTTTCCAAAGTGGATTTTTTTTATCGCTTTTCCATATAATTTGTGGGTCTGGTCTTATTAAAATAATATCGCCCCAGCGCTCTAGTCTTTGACCCTCACTTGTGTCTATTAGTTCATAATCTTCCCAATTTGCAAATCTCATTTATATCGCCTTTCAATTTAGCATAATTCTTTTTTTATAATGTCAGCAAGTTCATCAGCAATTTTTTCAATTTGCTCCAAACTTTGCCCCTCTACCATTATTCTTAAAAGTGGTTCAGTACCTGAGGGTCTTACCACTATTCTTCCTGTGTCTGAAAGCTCTTGTGTCGCCTTATTAAGTGCATCACGCACCTTATAGTTTGTGTAAAATTCTGCTTTTCCATCAGCGCTTAATGTAATATTTTTAAGCACTTGCGGATATTTTTCTAAAACAGATTTTAAAGAAGACATTTTTGCCTCTCTTCTTTTCATAATGCTTAAAAGATG